>NZ_JBHVCT010000091.1:0-24467 GCF_042803195.1 Streptomyces sp. NPDC057428 | reverse complement strand
GGCCCCGTGTCGGAGCCCGTCCCCCGGCAGTCCGGCCTTACTGCTTCTGCGCGAGACGCTTGTTGAGCTCCGCCTCGACCTGCTTGGCGGCCTCGGCGTTCGACTTGCCGTTCAGGACCGCCGTCATGAAGGTCTTGATCGGGTTCGGGGCGTTCTCGACCGCGGCCCACTCGGGGATCAGCGGTGTGGTGCCACCGACCTTGGCGGACGGCGCCGCGGCCTCGGCGACGGGGTTGCCGGCCAGGTTCGTGTTCAGCGACTCCTTGTTCGGGATGACGCCGTTCAGCTTGGCGAGCTGGCCCTCGAACTGGTCGGAGAGCGCGAGCTTCAGGAACTCCTTGGCGAGGTCCTGCTTCGCGCTGCCCTCGGCCACGGCGAGGTTGGAGCCGCCGAGGAAGACGCCCTCGGGCTTGTCGGCGGTCTCACCCGGGATGGTGAAGTAGCCGATCTCCTTCTCGATGGCCGGGTTGGCCGCGATCGCCGTGCCGGCCTCCCAGCCCATGCCGATGAAGGCGCCGGTCTTGCCCTTGGCGAAGACGTCGGCCTGCTGCGGGGTCGCCTCGTCCTTGTCCTTGGGGGCCTTGGAGTAGGACTGGTACTTCTTGTACAGGTCCATCGCCTCGCCGATCTTCGGGTCGGCGAGGTTGGATACCCACCTGTCCCCGTCCTTCTTGATGAGGTCCGCACCCTTGCCGATGGTGAGACCGTCGAAGAAGTACCAGTTCTGGCCGGGCAGGTAGAGCGGCTCGGCCTTGCCCTTGGCCTTGATCTTGTCGAGTGCGGCGAAGAACTCGTCACGGGTCTTGGGGGTCTCGGTGACACCCGCCTCCGCGAAGACCGTCTTGTTGTAGAGGACCACGCGGTTGGCGAAGTACCACGGGGCGGCGTACTGCTTGCCGTCCACGACCGCGGCCTCGTTCAGGTTGGCGGCCCAGTCGCCGCCGATCTCCGACTTGAGGTCACCGAGGTCGGCGAGCCCGCCGGTCTTTGCGTACGCCGCGGTCTGGGTGTTGCCGATCTCGAAGACGTCCGGCGGGTTCTCCTCGGAGAGGGCGGTCGTCAGCTTCTGCTGGATGCCGTTCCACTGCTGGACCTCGAACTTGACCTTCGCGCCGGTCTTCTTCTCGAATTCGGCGGTAAGATCCTTCTGCCACTGCTCGGGCGTCGAGCCGTCCATGGCCCAGACGGTGAGGGTCTGTCCCTTGTAGCTGTCGGGACCGGACTTCTTGCCGCTGCTGTCGCTGCCGCCGTCGTCGGAGCCACATGCCGCCATGCTGACCATCATGCCCGCGACGCCGATCGCCGCGATGAGCTTGCGCTTCACGCCAAACCCT
This sequence comes from Streptomyces sp. NPDC057428, assembly GCF_042803195.1. Classification (NCBI taxonomy): domain Bacteria; kingdom Bacillati; phylum Actinomycetota; class Actinomycetes; order Kitasatosporales; family Streptomycetaceae; genus Streptomyces; species Streptomyces sp. NPDC057428. The sequence continues at coordinate 23,133 of NZ_JBHVCT010000091.1, read as the reverse complement.
CCTCAGGGTGCTGCAACCCCCCCGCCCACCGCTAAGACACCGACGAGTAGTTCTGCTGGGGCTGGGACCTGGTCTTTAATGGTTTAGACCAGTACCGGGAGCTTGGCCTAGACCTTTAGGGGTGTCAAGGGTGTATAAGAAGTGCACTCGCGTCCGTTACAGGACCGACACCTAAGGGAGGGCGACGACCCGTGACCGGACCGTGCCACCATGTGAGCCGCGACAGACGGAGGAGCCGGTGACGGCAGCAACGCAGCAGTCGGGAAGGCGGATCATGGGTGCCGACGGGGCCAGCAGTACGGGCGAGACCGGTGCGGGTACGCGCACGGCACGCGTCCCTAAGTACTACCGGCTCAAGCGGCATCTCCTCGAGATGACGGACACCATGCCGCCCGGCACCCCCGTGCCGCCCGAGAGGACGCTGGCCGCCGAGTTCGACACCTCGCGCACCACGGTGCGCCAGGCCCTTCAGGAGCTGGTCGTCGAGGGCCGGCTGGAACGCATCCAGGGCAAGGGAACCTTCGTCGCCAAGCCGAAGGTCTCGCAGGCCCTGCAACTCACCTCGTACACCGAGGACATGCGGGCCCAGGGCCTGGAACCCACGTCCCAGCTCCTGGACATCGGCTACGTCACGGCGGACGACACGCTCGCCGGGCTGCTGGACATCACCGCGGGGGGACGGGTGCTGCGGATCGAGCGGCTGCGGCTCGCCAGCGGTGAGCCGATGGCCATCGAGACCACGCACCTCTCGGCGAAGCGCTTCCCCGCGCTTCGCCGTTCACTGGTGAAGTACACGTCCCTCTACACCGCGCTGGCCGAGGTGTACGACGTGCGGCTCGCCGAGGCCGAGGAGACCATCGAGACCTCGCTCGCCACCCCGCGCGAGGCCGGACTGCTGGGTACGGACGTCGGGCTCCCGATGCTCATGCTGTCCCGGCACTCGATCGACGGGCACGGCGAGCCGGTGGAGTGGGTGCGCTCGGTCTACCGGGGCGACCGGTACAAGTTCGTCGCCCGCCTGAAGCGCCCCACCGACTGACTGCGGCGCCGTCCGGCACCCTCGGATGGCCTCGCGCGACCGCGGGGGGATCCGGTCGTTCCGGGCGTCCCGCGGACCGTTGCAGGACCGCAATGCGGACGGGGGGTGACGCTGGGCGGAACCCTCGCCTAGATTTCCTGCGCATTACAACTGGTGATCAGCGAGGGGACGGAGTTGCCGATGTCAGAGAAAACCGAGGCGAAACCACCAACAGTGACACCCGCCAGGGTGGTCATCGCGCTCTGTCTGATCGCACCGTTCGTGGCGATGCTCTGGGTGGGCTCGTACGCGAAGGTCGACCCGGCCTTCATCGGGATCCCCTTCTTCTACTGGTACCAGATGCTCTGGGTGCTCATCTCGACCGCGCTCACCATGATCGCCTACAAGCTGTGGCAGCGTGACCAGCGCGCCCGTAGGGGAGGTGCTTCCGCATGAAGGACGGTGTGAACGGCGTCGCACTCGCCGTGTTCATCTTCTTCTTCCTGGCCGTCACGGTCATCGGATTCATGGCCGCGCGCTGGCGCAAGGCCGAGAACGAGGCGAGCCTGGACGAATGGGGTCTGGGCGGCCGGTCGTTCGGCACCTGGGTCACCTGGTTCCTGCTCGGCGGTGACCTGTACACCGCGTACACCTTCGTCGCGGTCCCCGCGGCGATCTACGCGGCGGGCGCGGCGGGCTTCTTCGCCGTCCCGTACACGATCCTCGTCTACCCGCTGATCTTCACCTTCCTGCCGCGCCTGTGGTCGGTGTCGCACAAGCACGGCTACGTCACCACGTCGGACTTCGTCCGCGGCCGCTTCGGCTCGAAGGGGCTCTCTCTGGCGGTGGCCCTCACCGGCATCCTCGCCACCATGCCGTACATCGCGCTGCAGCTGGTCGGCATCCAGGCCGTGCTGGACGTCATGGGCGTCGGCGGCGGCGAGAACACGCACTGGTTCGTCAAGGACCTGCCGCTGCTGATCGCCTTCGCGGTGCTCGCCGCGTACACGTACTCCTCGGGACTGCGGGCACCCGCGCTCATCGCGTTCGTCAAGGACGGCCTGATCTACCTGGTCATCGCGGTGGCAATCATCTACATCCCGATCAAGCTCGGCGGCTTCGACGACATCTTCGCGAAGGCGGGCGAGGCGTTCGCGCAGACGAACGAGGCGACGGGCAAACCGCGCGGCGCCCTGGTCCCGGGCGAGATGGGGCAGTGGGGCTACGCCACGCTGGCACTCGGCTCGGCACTGGCGCTCTTCATGTACCCGCACTCGATCACGGCGACGCTCTCCAGCCGCAGCCGTGAGGTGATCCGGCGCAACACCACCATCCTGCCGCTGTACTCCCTGATGCTGGGTCTGCTCGCCCTTCTCGGGTTCATGGCGATCGCGGCCGGGATCAAGGTGGACAACGGACAGCTTGCGATCCCCCAGCTGTTCGAGAACATGTTCCCCGACTGGTTCGCGGGTGTGGCCTTCGCCGCGATCGGGATCGGCGCCCTGGTGCCCGCCGCGATCATGTCGATCGCCGCGGCGAACCTCTTCACCAGGAACATCTACAAGGACTTCATCAAGCCCGACGCGACCCCGGCCCAGGAGACCAAGGTCTCCAAGCTGGTCTCGCTGCTGGTCAAGGTGGGCGCGCTCGCCTTCGTCCTCACCATGGACAAGACGGTCGCGATCAACTTCCAGCTGCTCGGCGGGATCTGGATCCTCCAGACCATGCCGGCGCTGGTGGGCGGCCTGTTCACCCGGTGGTTCCACCGCTGGGCCCTGATCGCGGGCTGGGCCGTCGGCATGGTGTACGGCACGGTGGCGGCTTACGGCGTCGCCAGCCCGACGCAGAAGCACTTCGGCGGCTCCTCCAAGGAGATCCCGGGCATCGGCGAGATCGGCTACATCGGTCTCACCGCCATCGTGCTGAACATCGTCGTCGTGGTCGTGCTGACCTTCGTCCTGAACGCGCTGAAGGCCCCGGCCGGTATCGACGAGACCTCGCCGTCCGACTACACCGCGGACGTCGGCGAGCCCGGCGTCAAGGCCACGCTCCCGTCGGTCACGGTGGGTGCGCCGGGCGATCACGAGCCGCTGGAACGCCTGTAGGACGCGAATCGTCCGTCCCGGCGGGGTCCGCCCTGCCGGGACGGACCCGTGTGGGGGGTGCTCATCCCGACGCCGTCGCGAAAGGTACGTGCGCCGGACAGGGCGTCTGCGGCAGACTCCGCGCATGGATGTCTCGATCAGACCGGTCCGCGCCACGGAGCACGAGGCCCTGGGTGAGATCACCGCCCAGGCCTATCTCGGCGACGGACTGCTGGACTTCGGCTCCGCCGATCCGTACCTCGAACAGCTCCGCGCCGTCGGACGGCGCGCCGGGGAGGCCCTCGTACTGGCGGCGGTCGGCTCCGGCGGCCGCCTGCTGGGAGGCGTCACCTACGTGGCTCCCGGCAGCCCGTGGGCGGATGTCGCCCGGAGCGACGAAGCCGAGTTCCGGATGCTGGCCGTCTCCCGGGAGGCGCGTGGCCGGGGTGCCGGCGAGGCGCTCGTCGGGGCCTGTGTCGATCGGGCACGCGCCACGGAGGGGCTCTCCGGGGTCGTGCTGTCGACCCAGTCGTCCATGGAGGCCGCCCACCGCATCTACCGGCGCCTCGGCTTCGTACGAACCCCGGAGCGGGACTGGAGCCCTCTCCCGGGCTTCACCCCGCTGCTGACGTTCCGCCTCGCCTTTTGACCCATCGCGACACTACATGTGGGGGCTGCCTCGATCGGCAGCCCCCACATGTATGCTCAACCTCGTTGTCGCCGCAGGGGAATCCGGTGCGAATCCGGAACTGTCCCGCAACGGTGTGATCGGTGTGCGTTCGCGCACCGCGGAGTCCGAAGACCTGCCGACAGCGCGTCCGGCTCGACCGAACCGGACGCCGAGACGTCCGGGCCCCGCGGAGGGCCGGTGGACGCCGTGCGCGCCGTGCCCCTCCCCGGGTGTCCCGCGCCCGGCTGCCCCGCTCCCCGCAGGCCCCGAGCCGAGCGAGGGATAGCCCCAGTGACCATCGCGCCAGCCGACCCGGTTTCAGCCACGGAATCCGAGAGCCTCACGACCGACGCGCCCGGGACCGCGCTGCTGCGGACCCTGACCGGACTCACCGCCGATCTTCCCGACACCGACCCCGGACGGGTCGCGGCCGCCGCGCTGCGCGGCCGGAGCGCGCGGGCGGACGAGGCCGAGCTGCGCTCGCTGGCCACCGAGGCGGCCGCGGGTCTGATCTCGGAGGACCCGGCCTACTCCCGGCTCGCCGCCCGGCTGCTCACCCGCGCGATCACGGACGAGGCGGCGGGCGAGGGCGCGGTGTCCTTCTCCTCGTCGGTCGCCGTGGGGCGCCGCGAGGGCCTGATCGCGGACCGTACGGCCGAGTTCGTCACGCTGCACGCGGCAGCTCTGGACGCGCTGGTGGAACGCTCGCTCGCCGACGGGGCCGACGACCGCTTCGGCTACTTCGGCCTGCGCACGCTGCACAGCCGCTATCTGCTGCGCCACCCGCTCACCCGGCAGGTCATCGAGACCCCGCAGCACTTCATGCTGCGCGTCGCCGCCGGGCTCGCCGAGGACACCTCGCAGCGCGCTCTGGACGAAGTGGCCGCCCTGTACGGCCTGATGAGCCGCCTCGACTACCTGCCGTCCTCGCCGACCCTCTTCAACTCCGGCACCCGGCACCCCCAGATGTCCTCCTGCTACCTGCTGGACTCGCCGCTCGACGAGCTCGACTCGATCTACGACCGCTACCACCAGGTGGCCCGCCTCTCGAAGCACGCGGGCGGCATCGGCCTCTCGTACTCCCGCGTCCGCGCCCGCGGTTCGCTGATCCGCGGCACGAACGGCCACTCCAACGGCATCGTGCCGTTCCTCAAGACGCTGGACGCCTCGGTCGCGGCGGTCAACCAGGGCGGCCGGCGCAAGGGCGCCGCCGCCGTCTACCTGGAGACCTGGCACGCGGACATCGAGGAGTTCCTGGAGCTGCGCGACAACACCGGTGAGGACCAGCGGCGTACGCACAACCTCAACCTCGCGCACTGGATCCCGGACGAGTTCATGCGCCGCGTCGACGCGGACTCGGACTGGTCGTTGTTCTCGCCGGCCGATGTACCCGAGCTGGTCGACCTGTGGGGCGACGATTTCGACGCGGTGTACCGCGCGGCCGAAGCCAAGGGACTGGCGCGCAAGTCGATGCCGGCACGCGAGCTGTACGGCCGCATGATGCGCACCCTCGCCCAGACCGGACAGGGCTGGATGACGTTCAAGGACGCGTCGAACCGCACGGCGAACCAGACCGCCGAGCCCGGCCGGGTCGTGCACTCCTCCAACCTGTGCACCGAGATCCTCGAGGTCACCGACGACGGCGAGACGGCCGTCTGCAACCTCGGCTCGGTCAACCTGGGCGCGTTCGTCGCCGACGGCACCATCGACTGGGATCGGCTGGACGCCACCGTGCGCACCGCCGTGACCTTCCTGGACCGGGTCGTCGACATCAACTTCTACCCGACCGAGCAGGCCGGCCGGTCCAACGCCCGCTGGCGGCCGGTGGGCCTCGGCGCGATGGGGCTGCAGGACGTCTTCTTCCAGCTGCGGCTGCCCTTCGACTCCCCCGAGGCCCGCGCGCTGTCCACGAGGATCTCCGAGCGGATCATGCTGGCCGCCTACGAGGCCTCCTGCGACCTCGCCGAGAGGTCGGGCCCGCTCCCCGCCTGGTCCGAGACCCGCGCCGCCCGGGGTGTGCTGCACCCCGACCACTACGACACCGAGCTGAACTGGCCCGAGCGCTGGGACGCGCTGCGCGCCCGGGTCGCGAAGACCGGGATGCGCAACTCCCTGCTGCTCGCCATCGCGCCGACGGCGACGATCGCCTCGATCGCCGGGGTGTACGAGTGCATCGAGCCGCAGGTCTCCAACCTCTTCAAGCGCGAGACGCTCAGCGGAGAGTTCCTTCAGGTCAACGGCTACCTGGTGGACGAACTGAAGCGGCTCGGCGTCTGGGACGCACGGACACGTGAGGCACTGCGCGATGCCAGCGGTTCCGTGCAGGGCTTCGCCTGGATCCCGGAAGACGTCCGGGCGCTGTACCGCACGGCGTGGGAGATCCCCCAGCGCGGTCTGATCGACATGGCGGCCGCCCGTACGCCGTTCCTCGACCAGAGCCAGTCGCTCAACCTGTTCCTGGAGACGCCGACGATCGGCAAGCTCTCCTCGATGTACGCGTACGCCTGGAAGCAGGGGCTCAAGACGACGTACTACCTGCGTTCGCGCCCTGCGACCCGGATCGCCCGCGCGGCGTCCGGGAAGGCCTCCGCGGCCGCCCCCATTCCCCTGCAGCAGGCGTCGGCGCCCGACGCGGACGCGATCGCCTGTTCCCTCGAAAACCCCGAGTCCTGCGAGGCCTGCCAGTAATGAGTACGTCCGAGAACAAGAACCTGCTGGACCCGGGCTTCGAGCTGACCCTGCGCCCCATGCGCTACCCGGACTTCTACGAGCGCTACCGGGACGCGATCAAGAACACCTGGACGGTCGAGGAGGTGGACCTCCACTCGGACGTCGCCGACCTCGCCAAGCTCTCGCCCGGCGAGCAGCACATGATCGGCCGGCTGGTGGCGTTCTTCGCGACGGGTGACTCGATCGTCTCCAACAACCTCGTGCTGACGCTGTACAAGCACATCAACTCGCCCGAGGCGCGCCTCTACCTGTCGCGTCAGCTGTTCGAGGAGGCCGTGCACGTCCAGTTCTATCTGACGCTGCTCGACACCTATCTGCCCGACCCGGCGGACCGCGCGGCGGCGTTCGACGCGGTCGAGGAGATCCCCTCCATCCGCGAGAAGGCACAGTTCTGCTTCCGCTGGATGGCTGCCCTGGATGGGGAAGGAGGGGTCGAGAAGATCGAGCGGCTGCAGACGAAGGCGGACCGCCGCCGCTTCCTGCTCAACCTCATCTGCTTCGCCGCGTGCATCGAGGGACTGTTCTTCTACGGCGCCTTCGCGTACGTCTACTGGTTCCGCTCGCGCGGTCTGCTGCACGGTCTCGCCACGGGCACCAACTGGGTTTTCCGCGACGAGACGATGCACATGAACTTCGCCTTCGAGGTGGTGGACACCGTCCGCAAGGAGGAGCCGGACCTCTTCGACGACGAGCTCCAGCAGCAGGTCACCGACATGCTGAGGGAGGCGGTCGAGGCGGAGCTGCAGTTCGGCCGCGACCTGTGCGGCGAGGGCCTGCCCGGCATGAACACCGAGTCGATGCGCCAGTACCTGGAGTGCGTCGCCGACCAGAGGCTCACCCGGCTCGGCTTCCCGCCGCTCTACGGCTCGGAGAACCCGTTCTCCTTCATGGAGCTGCAGGGCGTGCAGGAACTGACGAACTTCTTCGAGCGTCGGCCGTCCGCCTATCAGGTGGCGGTGGAGGGGTCCGTCGGCTTCGACGACGACTTCTAGACCGCTTCTGACACCTGGCCCACGACCTGGCGTACGGGCACCGCGCAGCCGGGCGGCGTACGAGAAGTGGCTGGGCCTCTGGTGCACGCTCACCAGACGGCGGAGGGGTCCCGCCGGCGGCGGGACCCCTCCGGGAGAATGTCCGGGATCAGTCGTTGGGGACGACCTCGTAGCGGGGCGTGCCCTCCGCCATCTGCTTCAGCGCGTCCTTGCGGTCCCGCTTCGAGAGCCGGTCGATGTAGAGGTAGCCGTACAGGTGGTCCGTCTCGTGCTGGAGGCACCGCGCGAAGTACCCGCTGCCGCGCACCTTCACGGCGTTGCCCTCGGCGTCCTGACCGCGCACGACCGCGTAGTCGGGGCGCGCGAGCGCGGCGTACGCCGTCGGGACCGAGAGGCAGCCCTCGTTGGAGTCGTCGAGGTTGCGCTGCTCGGGCGCCAGGTCCTCAAGGACCGGGTTGCAGATCACGCCGACGTGCCGGACACCGTCGTCGTCCATGCAGTCGTACACGAAGACCTTGCGGTCCACGCCGATCTGGTTGGCGGCCAGGCCCACGCCCTCGGCCGTCCGCTGACTCGCGAACATGTCGTCGATCAGCTGCGCGAGCTCGTCGCCGAACTCCGTGACGTCACTGCACTCCTTGTGCAGGACCGGGTTGCCCACGACCGTGATCGGACGGGAGGTGCCGCGCTCGCGGTACGCCGCCTCACGCGCCTCGCAGTCCTCGGTGTCCACGAGGAAGCCCTCGTCGTCCACACCGGTCCGCTCGTCCGTCTCCTGCTGCGACATGTCCGCCGTACGCCTTCCTGCAAGCCTGAAACCCGTGATCACCGCACCGGGATCGGTGCGCGTACAGCCTACGGGCACCGCTCAGCAGACTTCTTCCAGATCGCGCCACTCACGGCTGTCCGGACTGTCCGCCACCCAGCCGTCCAGGAGTCCGCGCACCAGCCCGGCCGGGGCCGCTATCCCGCACTCGCGCTCCGGAACCCAAAGGTCACCGGCGGTCCGGTGGCCCAGGGGGCCTGGGTGGCCCGGCTCGCTGTGGTCGTGCGGATCGAGGTGCTCGCCGTCGCCCTCGTCGCTCTCCATCCGGCTCTCCGAACAGGCACGGCACAGCAGCCGCACGGAGGACGACCAGTCCTCCGCCGCGAAGCCGGCGTCCGAGGCGAGCTGCTCAAGCGCGTCCCGGTCCGCCTCGGTGGCGGCTTCCAGCAGCACCACCCAGGTGGGGACGGGTGACGGTGCCCACAGCTCGATCTCGTCGAAGACCGGGTAGGACGGCCCGGCCGCAGTGACCCGCTCGCCGTTCGGCACGCCGTCGTGCAGGACGACCTCACCCCAGCGCCGCCCGGAGGACGGCAACGGGATCGACAGCACCTCCAGCCGTGCCGGATCGAGCCTGCGGCCCCAGACGACCTCGGCCTCGCCCTCGGGCGAGAGCCGCACGGCCGCGCTGCCGAGCTCCATGCCCGTGGGCTCGCTGTTGGCCGCGGCGTTGTACTGGCCGCTGCCGGGCACCTTGAGGCCGTAGGCCTGCCAGGCCCGGCGCGCCAGCGGCCAGTCCTGGAGCGCGGTGGCGGCGATACCGACGTTCCACCAGTCCGGGGCGCCGGACTCCCGGTCCAGCAGGGCGACGGCCCGCAGTCCCGCGGCCCTGGCCTGCTCCCAGTCGTGCCGGAACTTGTGCAGCAGCGCGAGATTGAACCAGGACTCGGAGAGCCAGGGCTCCAGGTCCGCCGCGCGCGTCAGCAGCGCCCCCGCGTCCTCGTACCGGCCGTCGCCGATCAGCGTGAACGCGCGGTCCGTGGCCTGCCGCCAAGAGGCGGACGGCCGATGCCGTACCTTCCCGAAGATCCTCACGATTCCCGCCTGTCCCGACTGGACACCCTCGTTTGCCGCTCTCTTCGCATCCAACCATGCCGGGCAGGACGCTCGCTCATTACCCATGGGTTACCCGGTCCGCACCGGCAGGGCACCGCCTCGCGCCAGGACCCTGGCCAGCGCTTCCACCACCTGTGGCTGGTAGTCACGGCCGGTACCGAGCCTGAGATGCTCCAGCGCCCGCAAGGACCCCTTGCCGCCTTCCCCGCACAGGTCGTCGTACGCGTTGACCGCACGGACGATTCTGGCGGCAGTCTGCTGCTCCCGGTAGGGATCCGCCTGCCGCTCCACCACCACGGCCACCGCGGGGTCCACCCCCGTCTGCCGCACGACCGCCCCGCCGAGCAGGGCGATGCGGCGCTGCTCGTCCACAGGGAGGGCCGCGGTGGCCCCGTCCGGCACCGGATCGACGAGCGAGAGCTGGCCGATGTCGTGCATGAGCGCCGCGTACTCCAGGACGGTCAGCTCGGGTCCGCCGAGCCCGAGCTCCCGCCCCACGGCCGTCGAGAGGTCGGCCACCCTGCGGGCGTGGCCGTGCGGGGTGTAGCCGGCGATCTCTGTGGACCGGGCCAGCGACGCGATCGTCTGCCTGTAGGTCGTGCGGACGGCGGCGTACCGGCGGAACGACACCTGGGTGAGCATCAGCGGGACGCACAGGACGGGCAGCGCCCACAGGCCCGCGGCGGCGACCCCGAGGGCCATCACCGCACCGGTCGCGCACACCGCGGGGCCGATGCCGCTGAGTGCGCGCAGCTCGTCGCGGAGCCGCGGCCCGTACGGGCGGTCGGTGTCCGCCGTGAGTGCCGCGAGTACGGCCTCGCAGAGGGCGGTGAGCACCAGCAGCAGGAGCAGGAGGACGGCGACGTACGGCCCCTCGCCGAGCCAGCGGTCGCTCAGGCCCGAATGGTGGAGCGGCTGGAAGCACACGGCGGCGAAAGCGGCGGCCAGGACGCGGCGGGCCGCCTGGTCGGGACCGGGACCGCTGCCCCGTGCCAGGTGGGGCACGGAGGCGAGGAGCTGCGCAGCGACGACGACGGTGACGACCTGCAGGGCGCCGTGCGTCGTCTCCTGCCCGCCGCTCCGGCCGAGCAGGGCGTACGCCAGCGCTCCAGCGGCCCCCAGCGGCGCGGGTTCGCGCTCGCCGGGCAGGGCGCCCCAGCGGGCCAGTTCACCGACGGTGACCAGCAGGCCGAAGGCGAGCGCGTGGCCGGGCTCGGCGAGGCCGTTCCACAGCGTATGAGCGAGTGCGACGGCGGCGAGGGCCGTCGCGGCCGCCCGGACCACGAAGGCGGCACGCTGGGTCCCGCGCGAGGGGGTCACAGGGGCCGTCCCGGCCGGTCGGGCGCCCCGGCGGCCGGCGGCCGCTCCCCCGGGCGCTTCTGCTGCGGCAGAAGCGCCGGCTCCTCCTCCGACGTGACCGTGTTGGCCGCCGCGGACCAGCCGTGACGGTCGAGCGCGCACGCCAGGGCCCGCACCATCAGCGGATCGAACTGGCTGCCGGCACAGCGCCTGAGCTCCTCGACGGCGGCGGGGACCGGCCGTCCGCGCCGGTAGGAGCGGGTCGAGGTCATCGCGTCGAAGGCGTCCGCGACGGCGACCACCCGGGCGAACTCCGGGATCTCGTCACCGGCGAGACCGTACGGATACCCGCTGCCGTCCAGCCGCTCGTGATGGTGCAGGATCGCGGCGCGCGCCTCGTCGAGGAAGCCGATGCCCCGGACGATCTCGTGCCCGTACTCGGGGTGCAGTTCGATGACCCTGCGCTCCTCGGGGGTGAGCGGACCGTCCTTGCGCAGTACCCGGGTCGGGACGCCGAGCTTGCCGATGTCGTGCAGGATGCCGGCGAAACGCAGCGCCTCCATCCGGCTCTCCTCCATGCCGAGTTCACGCGCGATCAGCTCGGAGGCGCGGCCCACCCGCTCACTGTGCCCGCGGGTGTAGCCGTCCTTGATGTCGACCGCCTGGACCAGCGCCCTGATGGTGGCGCGGTGCGCGGCGTGCCGGCGGTGGTACTGCGCGAACACCCAGCAGGAGATGTACATCGGCAGCAGGACGAACAGCGCGGAGACCGGCCCGTACGAGCTGCGCCAGAGGACGGCCATCATCAGTCCGGCGAGGGCGTGCACCAGGTGCGGACCCACCGAACGGGCCGCGAGCCCCCGCCACGCGTGCCCGACCGCCATCCGCTCCGCCGTGACGAGGATGCCGCCGTCCAGCGCCGCCAGGACGAGGCTGAAGACGAGGGCCGTCGCGCAGGCCGGGAGCAGGGCGTACGGAAGGTCCGGCAGGGCTCCTCCCGCCGCGCCTCCGAGCGTGGCGGGCCCGCCCAGGAACGCGTAGGTCCACGATGCCGCACCCACGGTCAGGGCGAGCTGCGCGGCTCGCCAGACCCGGCGCGCCGCGAACGGCGGCCGGTCGACCCGGCCCGCCAGGGAGCCGGGCACTGCGACGAGGACGGCTGCCGACGGCGTCAGCAGGAAAGCGGCGGCGAGGAGCAGGGGGAAGAACGATCCGGCGTCCACCGGCAGTCTGCTGCCGAGGACGGGGACCCGGCCCGCGATCTCACAGGCCAGATGGAGCGCGGCGAGGAGGGCGAGCGTGCCCCAGGGGGTCGCGGCGCCCGACAGCGCGGGCGCGGCGCAGAAGGCGGCACACACGGCCACGCACAGAATGTGGACGCGCGCCGCCCCCGGTGTGCCCCTCACCCGTATCGCCCGCCCCCAGCCTGGTCAATGAGGGCGCCAGGCTAGCGACTTGGGCTCCATGGAGGACCCGAACCGGCCGGATTAGCACATTCGGGTGACACGACCGGGGGTAACGGCGCTTAGTGCGCGGGGACGGAAGCCGTCACTCCGCGGCGGCGGCCGGGCGGTCGGCGCCGCCCACGGCCACGTCCTGTTCGGGAACGGCCTGTCCCGAACGGATCAGGTCGATCCGCCCCATCACCTTCGAGCGCAGATCGGCGGGCACGTCGTCCTGCCCGCAGCAGCGCTTGACCAACTTCTTCACGGCCTGCTCGAGGCCGTACTTCTCGAGGCACGGGGAGCACTCCTCGAAATGCACCTCGAACTTGGTGCAGTCGCCCTCGGGCATCTCATGGTCGAGAAACTCGTAGAGATGATCGAGAACCTCTGAGCAATCCGTCTCGTGCGGCTCTCCGCAGCTCATGAGGCCGAGCCTTTCGTTTCGTCCGACTCACCGGCGCCGGCCGGGACGAGCCCGCGCTCGCGCGCGTAGTCCTCCAGCATGCCGCGCAGCTGACGGCGCCCCCGGTGCAGTCGGGACATGACCGTACCGATGGGTGTCCCCATGATGTCCGCGATCTCCTTGTACGCAAAGCCCTCTACGTCCGCGAGATACACAGCGATCCGGAACTCTTCCGGGATCGACTGCAGGGCCGACTTCACGTCGGAGTCCGGCAGGTGGTCGAGCGCCTGGGACTCGGCCGAGCGCAGACCGGTGGACATGTGCGACTCCGCACGTGCCAGCTGCCAGTCCTCGATCTCCTCGGCCGCACTGCGCTGGGGTTCGCGCTGCTTCTTGCGGTACGAGTTGATGAAGGTATTGGTGAGGATGCGGTACATCCACGCCTTGAGGTTCGTGCCCTCACGGAACTGGTGGAAGGAGCCGTACGCCTTCGCGTAGGTCTCCTGGACCAGGTCCTCGGCATCCGCCGGGTTGCGCGTCATGCGCAGCGCCGCGGAGTACATCTGGTCGAGATATCCGAGGGCGTCCCGCTCGAAGCGCGCGTTGCGCTCGGCAGTCGTCTCCTGCGCACGGCCGTCGTCGGTCCCTGTGTCGGTCCCAGTGACCGGACCCACCTCCTCCAACGATGTGGCGGGGCCGAAAGCGGACCCACTCGCCTCGGAGAATAGTCGACCTTGCTGCTGCGCGGGCTGTCGCTCCGCTGTGCCCGGCGCGCGCCCGGGCGCGCTCTTGGCCGCGTGAAGCACCGTCCACTCGAGTTCGGCGGCGTTCGAGCGGCTCGGGCAGATGGTGGAACCCATGCGACGGACTCCCTCTCCACGTACGACGTTGTTGTACCGACACCAGCCACAACAGCCGCCCCCCATGCCGCATTCCCGGGCCTCGTGCCGACGGGCCGAGTGTGAGCGGGACTACCCGGGCAGGGGAAGTGCGTCCAGCCACCCGGCCACCGCGCCGGTGAGCAGGTCCATGGCCTGATCCTGGGTCAGCGGGGCCTTCTTCGGGACGGCGAAGCCGTGGTCCGCGTACGGCACCTCGACAAGCCCGTGCTCCCCCGAAGGAAACTCCTCCGGACGCCCGAACGGGTCGCGGCCGCCCTGGACCACCAGTACGGGCACCCCGGCCCCCAGCAACTCGTCCTGACGGGACTTCTCCGGGTTGCCCGGCGGGTGCAGCGGGAAACTCAGCGCGAGCACCGCACGGGCGCCCAGTGCGGCAGCGGTCCGGCAGGCGACCCGGGCCCCCGCACTGCGCCCGCCGGCGACGACGGGCAGCCCGGGTGCGATCAGGGCGGGCCACAGTCCGCTCCAGCCGGTGTCCAGGGTCCGGGGTGCCGGCGCGAGCTTCTTCCCGGCCACCCGCCACGGCTGCTCGACCAGGGCCACGGTCACGCCGCGCGCCGGCAGCGCTGAGGCCAGTGCCTGGATGTCACGGGCCTCGATGCCTCCCCCGGCGCCGTGGCCCAGAGCCAGTACGAGGCGCGCGTCCTTCGCCGGGAGCCAGGTGATCCTCGCTTCCCCGGCGTCCGTGGCGACGGCCTCTGTCCTCTTCGATGTCCCTGTGGTACGTCTCACGGGGCCATCCTGCCGGGTCAGAAGAGCGTGCTCACCTCCGGCGCGGCCAGCTCCTCCAGGAGTTCCGGGCCGTTGTTGCGGACGTTGCTGACGGTGGTGGCCACCGGGTAGGCGCGCATCAGGCCGCCGGGCGGCGGCGCGAGCAGTGCCTTCAGTTCCTCGACGTCGGTCCGCGAGGGGTCGAGCCAGTCGTCCCAGCGGTCCGGCGTGAGCATCAGGGGCATACGGGGGTGGATGTCGGAGAGCGAGCCCGGCCCTTCGGCGGGGGCCACGGCGAGGGGTGACGTCTCCGCCTCGGTGGTGATCACGGAACAGGTCACCCACCAGGCCTGCGGGTGGTCGTCGGGAAGGGTGCGGTCCCGCCAGAACTCGTACAGGCCTGCCATGGCGAAGACGGAGCCGTCGGCGGGCGTGACGAAGTACGGCTGCTTCCGGGGCCGCTTCTTCTTCCCCTTCTCCTCCAGCTGCCGCTCGTCGGCGCCGGTGACCCACTCGTAGTAGCCGTCCGCCGGCAGGATGCAGCGCCTGGAGACGAAGGAGCGGCGGAAGGACGGCTTCTCGTGGACGGTCTCCGCGCGCGCGTTGATCATGCGTGCGCCGCCCTCCGGTGTCTTCGACCAGGACGGCACGAGCCCCCATTTCAGGGTGCGCAGCTGGCGAACCGGCCGCTGGTCGTCCGCGTCCTTCACAGGACGGTCCAGAATCGCGTAGACCTCCTTGGTCGGCGCGACGTTCCAGTCGGGCTCCAGGGTCTCGGTCGGTTCCCACTTCTCGACACCGAAGAGCCCGGTCAGGTCCTCTGGCCGCCGACTCGCTGCATACCGTCCGCACATAAGTGCCAGACTGCCACGACCCGCCGGTCGAGTGGACGTGAATCCCTCGAGGATGGAAGGAGCCGCCCGCGTCATGGACAGCACCGATCTGGGTGAGCTGTGGGACCGCGTCTTCGGAACCCAGCCCGCCCCCGCACAGTGGCTGGTGGTCGTGACGGCCACAGCGGCGCTCGTCGCCGTCGTGCCGAACCTCATATGGCGACTCTCCCGGAACGCGATCACCATCGCGCACGAAGGCGGCCACGGGCTCGTGGCCCTGCTCACCGGACGCCAGCTGTCCGGTATCCGCCTGCACTCGGACACCAGCGGGCTGACCGTCAGCCGGGGCAAGCCCACCGGCATCGGCATGATCCTCACGGCGGCGGCCGGCTACACGGCTCCCCCGCTGCTCGGGCTGGGCGGGGCGTGGCTGCTGGCCGCCGGCCGGATCACCCTGCTCCTGTGGCTGGCGACCGCGCTCCTGGCGGTCATGCTGGTCATGATCCGCAACCTGTACGGGGCCCTGACCGTCATCCTCACGGGCACGACGTTCCTGCTCGTTTCATGGCTGACGTCGGCAGAGGTCCAGGCGGCGTTCGCGTACACCGTGGTCTGGTTCCTGCTGCTCGGCGGCGTACGCCCGGCGTTCGAGCTGCAGTCCAAGCGGCGTCACGGCGGTGCGCCCGACTCCGACGCCGACCAGCTCGCACGGCTGACGCACGCTCCGGCGGCGATGTGGCTGTTCCTCTTCCACGTGGTGTCGCTCAGCTCGATGATCGGCGGCGGGCGCTGGCTGCTCGGGCTGTGAAGGCGGGTGAGTGGGCGCGGGTGGGCACCGGCCCTGTATCACCCTTGTATTACGCCCCGGTTTCTGCCCTTTTGATCAGGATCTGGGTTTGCGGTGAGCCACTAAAGTGAGAGGCATGACCGAAAGTGCCGTGCACCCTGCCCTCTGGCCCGCCCCCCGTGCGACCGGGGCCGTCGACGCGACCGTCACCGTGCCCGGATCGAAGTCGGTCACCAACCGCGCTCTCGTGCTCGCCGCACTGTCCTCAGAGCCCGGCTGGCTGCGCCGCCCGCTGCGGTCCCGCGACACCCTGCTGATGGCGCAGGCCCTGCGCGCGATGGGGGTCGGCATCGAGGAGGGCGTGGGCCCCGACGGCTCGGGCGAGGCCTGGCGGGTCATCCCGGCCGGTCTGCACGGCCCGGCCCGGGTGGACGTCGGCAACGCGGGTACGGTCATGCGCTTCCTGCCGCCGGTGGCCTGCCTCGCCGACGGTCCCGTCCACTTCGACGGCGACCCCCGGTCCTACGAGCGCCCCCTGCACGGTGTGATCGACGCGTTGAAGGCGCTGGGCGCCCGGATCGACGACGACGGCCGGGGCACCCTCCCGCTCACCGTGCACGGAGCGGGTGCTCTGGACGGCGGGCCGGTGGCGATCGACGCCTCCTCCTCGTCCCAGTTCGTCTCCGCACTGCTGCTGTCCGCGCCGCGCTTCAACCAGGGGGTGGAGGTCCGCCACACCGGCTCCGCGCTGCCCTCCATGCCGCACATCCGGATGACGGTCGACATGCTGCGCTCGGTGGGCGCCCAGGTCGACGAGCCCGAGTCGGGGGGCGAGCCGAACGTCTGGCGGGTGTCCCCCTCCGCGCTGCTGGGCCGCGATCTGACCGTGGAGCCCGACCTCTCGAACGCCCAGCCCTTCCTCGCGGCGGCGCTGGTGACCGGTGGCCGCGTCACCGTCCCCGACTGGCCGCTGCGGACCACCCAGCCGGGTGACGCGCTGCGCGAGATCTTCACCGCAATGGGTGGCTCGTGCGAGCTGACCGAGCGGGGCCTCACCTTCACGGGCTCGGGCACCGTCCACGGCATCGACGTCGACCTGAGCGAGGTCGGTGAGCTGACGCCCGGCATCGCGGCCCTCGCCGCGCTCGCGGACTCCCCGTCCACGCTGAGCGGCGTCGCCCACCTGCGGCTGCACGAGACGGACCGGCTGGCCGCGCTGACCAAGGAGATCAACGGCCTCGGCGGCGATGTCACGGAGACCGCCGACGGTCTGCGCATCCGGCCCCGGCCGCTGCGGGGCGGGGTGTTCCACACGTACGACGACCACCGGATGGCGACGGCGGGCGCGATCATCGGCCTCGCCGTGGCCGGGGTGGAGATCGAGAACGTCGGCACGACCGCGAAGACCCTGCCGGACTTCCCGGAGATGTGGACCGGCATGCTCGGCGAGCCGTCCGGCGCGGTCGGCGTCGCACCCGGGGCACTCGGCGCCTCCCGCGGAAGCAGCGGGGTCTGAGGACGTGCGCCGTTACGGGAAGAACCCCGACGAGGACGACATCCGCTTCCGTCCCAACCCCAAGGGCAACCGGCCCCGGACGCACACCCGCCCCAAGCACGAGGACGCCCAGGAGGGCATGGTCCTCACCGTCGACCGGGGCCGGCTGACCTGCCTGGTCGACGACCGCACGGTGATGGCCATGAAGGCCCGGGAGCTGGGCCGGAAGGCCGCCGTGGTGGGCGACCGCGTCTCCCTCGTGGGCGACCTCTCCGGCGACAAGGACACCCTGGCCCGCATCGTGCGGATCGGCGCCCGCACCTCGGTGCTCCGCCGCACGGCCGACGACGACGACCCCTTCGAGCGAGTGGTCGTGGCCAACGCCGACCAGCTGGCCATCGTGACCGCGCTGGCCGACCCTGAGCCGCGGCCCCGCATGATCGACCGCTGTCTCGTGGCCGCGTACGACGGCGGGCTCAGCCCGCTCCTGGTGCTGACGAAGTCGGACCTGGCCTCGGCGGACAAGCTCCTGGAGGCGTACACCCCGCTGGGCGTGCCGTACATCGTGACCAGTCGCGAGGAGCTGGAGACCGGCGACGCGGCGGAGCGGGTGCGCGAGCTGCTTCACGACCGGGTGACCGCCTTCGTCGGGCACTCGGGCGTCGGCAAGACCACTCTGGTGAACGCCCTGGTGCCGAAGGACAGGCGCCGCACGACGGGCGTGGTCAACGCGGTGACCGGCCGTGGCCGTCACACCACCACGTCGGCGCTCGCCCTGCCCCTGCCGGACGACCGCGGCTGGGTGGTCGACACCCCGGGCGTGCGCTCCTTCGGTCTCCACCACGTCGACCCCTCCCGTGTGATCAACGCGTTCCCGGACCTCCAGCCGGGCACCGAGAACTGCCCGCGCGGCTGCACTCACGACGGCCAGGAGCCGGAGTGCGCCCTGGACGCCTGGGTCGCGGACGGACACGCCGATCCCGCGCGGCTCGACTCGCTGCGCAGACTCCTCTCGACCCGGGAACGGCGCGAGGGCGACTGAGCGACGGCGGGTCGGCTCGCGCGGTCCGACTCGCGTACGTTTGCGAGGTCCTGCCGCTGGTAAGGGCATAATCGCGTCGAGCGTGACGAGGCGTCACCTACGTGGGAGGCACGGACGATGGCGTGGTTGCTGGTCGTGGTCGCCGGACTGCTCGAGACCGGCTTCGCCGTGTGCCTGAAGCTCTCGCACGGATTCACCCGGCTCTGGCCGACGGTGGCGTTCTGCGCGTTCGCACTCGGCAGCTTCGGTCTGCTCACGCTGGCGCTCAAGAAGCTCGACGTCGGCCCCGCGTACGCCGTGTGGACCGGCATCGGGGCGGCGGGCACGGCGATCTACGGCATGGTCTTCCTCGACGACGTGGTCTCCACGCTGAAGCTGGTGTCGATCTCGCTGGTGATCGTCGGGGTCATCGGACTGCAGCTCTCGGGGTCCGCGGCCTGAGCCCCCGGGGCGCCTCCTGCCCGGCCCGCCGCGGGATCCGCCGGCACCAGCGTGTACGAGACGGCGAGCCTGAGCGCGATCTCGCAGGTCAGCTCCAGTTTCGCGGGGTCGTGCGCGGTCGGGCCGTTCCGCAGGGCGACGACCGCCCGGTCGCGTACGAGCGCGAGCAGTTCGCCGGGCGTGGGCAGTGCCCAACTCGCGTGATACCCGGCCGGAGGGGCTCCCGGGCGCGGCAGCCGTTCCCCCCAGACGCCGGTGAGCAGCGCCTTGACCAGCACGTTCGTCCCGGCCGCCCGGACCGTCCAGCGGGCGAGCTCAGCGGGGCCGCCCCCCTGTCCCCGGTCGGCGCCGAGTGCCCGGTCGACACCGGCCAGGTAGCCGTCGGCCGCGCGTCGGATCAGAGCGCGGGCCAGGCCGTCCTTGCTGCCGAACTCGTTGTAGAGCGTCTGCCGGGACACTCCGGCCCGGGCCGCCACGTCGACCATGCGCACCGACGTCCAGGACTGTCCGGAGAGCGCCGAGTGCGCGGCGTCCAGAAGGGCTTCACGGGCTGTCGACATCGCCGCCTCCCACGCCGGGACCTGCGCCTCAGAGTTGACGCGGCCGGGGCACCTGTCAAGGGTCCGCGCGCCGGGGAACCGGGCTCCCGCACGGGTCCGTGTCGCCCGGGCGGTTGGCTGTGGATACTGTGACGGCATGCCCGATTACCACGATGATCTGCGCCTTGCCCATGTCCTGGCGGACGCCGCCGACGCGGCGACGATGGACCGGTTCAAGGCTCTGGACCTCAAGGTCGAGACCAAGCCGGACATGACGCCGGTCAGCGAGGCGGACAAGCACGCCGAGGAGCTGATCCGGGGTCATCTGCACCGGGCACGGCCCCGAGACGCGATCCTCGGCGAGGAGTACGGCATCGAGGGCACGGGGCCGCGGCGCTGGGTCATCGATCCCATCGACGGCACCAAGAACTACGTGCGGGGCGTCCCCGTATGGGCGACGCTGATCTCCTTGATGGAGGCGGGCGAGCACGGTTTCCAGCCGGTGGTCGGTGTGGTCTCGGCACCCGCGCTCAACCGCCGCTGGTGGGCGGCGAAGGGCGCCGGCGCCTTCTCCGGCCGCAGCCTGACCTCCGCGACGCGGCTGGGGGTCTCGAAGGTCGAACGGATCGCGGACTCCTCCTTCGCCTACGCATCGATGACGGGCTGGGAGGAGCAGGGCCGGCTCGACGGATTCATGGACCTGACACGAGCCTGCTGGCGTACGCGCGGCTACGGGGACTTCTGGCCGTACATGATGGTCGCCGAGGGCTCGGTGGACATCTGCGCGGAGCCGGAACTCTCCCTGTGGGACATGGCCGCGAACGCGATCATCGTCCAGGAGGCGGGCGGGCGCTTCACCAGCCTGGACGGGGTCTCCGGTCCGGGCGGCGGCAACGCGGCGGCGTCGAACGGGCTGCTGCACGACGAGTTGCTCGGCTATCTGAACCAGCGCTACTGATCCGCGCCCGGATCGCGCCGGGGCCTCCGGCGCCCGGCACCGCCGGCTCCGTCCGAACATCCGTCCCGGTACCCACACCCTCTTGTTGAGTGCTCCGCGGGGTGCGACTCTGAGAGTCCCCCCATTTGTGAACTTGTGAATCGGCTCACGAAGGCCGTTCCCCAGTTCGCATGACGAAGGAGGTGGCTCGTTCCATGCTCGTCCGCGACGCCATGAGCAAACTGGTCCTCACCATCGGCCCGGCCCACACCCTCCGCCAGGCGGCCCGGCTGATGTCGGCCCGCCGGATCGGAGCTGCCGTCGTCCATGATCCCGACACCTGCGGCCTCGGGATCATCACCGAGCGCGACATCCTCAACGCGGTGGGCACGGGGCAGGATCCCGACGTGGAGACCGCCTCCACCCACACCACCACCGACGTGGTCTTCGCCTCGCCGACCTGGACCCTCGAAGAGGCCGCGGAAGCCATGACGCACGGGGGCTTCCGCCATCTGATCGTGCTGGACGGCGACGGCCCGATCGGCATCGTCTCGGTGCGCGACATCATCCGGTGCTGGACCCCGGCCAGGCGGCGGCCCGCCGAGCTGGTGGTCTGACGGGAGCCGGGCACAGCCGCGGGCCGGACCCCTGAACTGTCCAGGGAGGATCCGGCCCGCCGCCGCCGACAGGCGTCCGTTACTGGCCGCGCAGGGCCTGGACCGCGGCATCCAGTCGCTTGCCGAGGTCTCCGTCGGCCTGACGGAAGTTGTTGACCGCACGGTCGGCTATGTCGTCGCGCGAGACCTTGGCGATGAATCCGGCGAGGTTGTCGATCAGCCGGGTCTTCTCGTCGTCCGAGTACAGCCGGTACAGATTGCCCGCCTGCACGAAGTCGTTGTCCTCGGCGTGGACCGGCGCCTCATGGTTGCCCGTGCCGCCGGTGACGGGTACGGACTGCCAGAGCGGCCTGTCGATCTGGTTCGGGCCGCCGAAACTGTTCGGCTCGTAGTTCTTCGCACCCTTGTGGCGGCCGTCGTAGAGGTGGCCGTCACGGCTGTTGGTGCGCGCCTCGGTGGCGTGCGGGCGGTTCACCGGCAGGTGGTCGGCGTTGATGCCGACGCGGTAGCGGTGGGCGTCGCCGTACGCGAAGAGGCGGCCCTGGAGCATCTTGTCCGGGGACGGCCCGATGCCGGGCACGAAGTGCGCCGGGCTGAAGATCGACTGTTCGACCTCGGCGAAGACGTTCTCCGGGTTGCGGTTGAGCTCCAGCTTGCCGATCTCGATCGGCGGGTAGTCCTCGTGCGGCCACACCTTGGTGAGGTCGAACGGGTTGAAGCGGTAGCCGGCGGCCTCGGCCGCGGGCATGACCTGGACCTGCACTGTCCAGCTGGGGAAGTCGCCCCGCTCGATGGACTCGCGCAGGTCGCGCTGGTGGCTGTCCGGGTCGACACCGGAGAGGCGCACGGCCTCCTCGGTGGTGAGGTTCTTGATGCCCTGGTCGGTCTTGAAGTGGTACTTGACCCAGAAGACCTCGCCGGCCTCGTTGTTCCACTGGAAGGTGTGCGAGCCGTACCCGTTCATGTGACGGTACGAGGCCGGGATGCCGCGGTCGCCGAACAGCCAGGTCACCTGGTGCGTGGACTCGGGCGACAGGCCCCAGAAGTCCCAGACGTTGTCCGCCTCCTGAGAGCCGGTGTACGGGTCGCGCTTCTGGGTGTGGATGAAGTCGGGGAACTTGATGGCGTCCTTGATGAAGAACACCGGGGTGTTGTTGCCGACGAGGTCGTAATTGCCCT
Organism: Streptomyces sp. NPDC057428; assembly: GCF_042803195.1. Taxonomy (NCBI): domain Bacteria; kingdom Bacillati; phylum Actinomycetota; class Actinomycetes; order Kitasatosporales; family Streptomycetaceae; genus Streptomyces; species Streptomyces sp. NPDC057428. The sequence goes on along the minus strand of NZ_JBHVCT010000091.1, from coordinate 1,127 downwards.
CTTCGGTGTAGAACTTCAGCGCCCAGCCCCGGGGGTCCCGCGCCGCGTCGGCGGAGCCGAGGTTGCCCGCCACGGTGGAGAAGCGGAGGAAGGTCTCGGTCTGCTTGCCGACCTCGGAGAGGAACTTCGCCCGGGTCCACTGCGAGACGTCACGGGTCAGCGTGAACGTGCCGTAGGCACCGGCGCCGCGCGCGTGGACGACGCGCTCGGGAATGCGCTCGCGGTTGAAGTGGGCGAGCTTCTCCAGGAGCGCCTGGTCCTGGACGAGGACCGGTCCACCCGGGCCGGCGGTCTCACTGTTCTGGTTGTCGGCCACCGGTGCCCCGGCCTCCGTGGTGAGCGGTCCCTGCGTCACGCGCGCCTCCTGAAGTCTTTCCTGCGCACCGTCGTGCCCGCGCAGCCTGCCCTGCTCAATACGAATTCGATCCTACAATGGACTTCGTCCAAGTCAAGCTGCCATCTAAAGTCAAACCCACTCGGGACACAGCCTTTCCACTGTTAGGCTGGCCCTATGAGTGACCTCCTGGAACGACTTCGTGGACGCGGCTGGCGCATGACCGCACAGCGGCGCGTCGTGGCCGAGGTTCTCGAAGGGGACCATGTGCACCTGACGGCGGACGAGGTTCACGCGAGGGCCGTCACCCGGCTTCCGGAGATCTCCCGCGCCACCGTGTACAACACGCTGGGCGAGATGGTCTCCCTCGGCGAGGTCATCGAGGTCTCCACCGACCGCCGGGCCAAGCGGTACGACCCGAACGCCCACCGCCCCCACCAGCACCTGGTGTGCGGACAGTGCGGCGCCATCCGCGACGTACATCCGTCGGGCAACCCGATGGCGGACCTGCCGGCCGAGGAGCGCTTCGGCTTCACGGTCTCGGACGTCGAAGTGACCTACCGCGGCATCTGCCCGAACTGCGCAGCCACCGGCTGAGACGGCGCTCCACCGGGGCGCGCTCGCGTGGGCGCCCCGGATTTCCTACGCTGGCGCCTCGGAGATTCCTACGCTGGCGCCTTGCAATTCCTGCGTGGACACATAGGACAGGGGCCCGGATCCTTGGAAGGATCCGGGCCCCTGTCTTCAGTAGCGGGGACAGGATTTGAACCTGCGACCTCTGGGTTATGAGCCC
>NZ_JBHVCT010000090.1:9060-24849 GCF_042803195.1 Streptomyces sp. NPDC057428 | reverse complement strand
GAGCCCGGTTTCACGTGAAACCGGGCTCCCCGCCCGACGAGCAGAACGAAGCAGCAGGTCAGGACAGGTCGAGGTCCGCCACCGAGTAAACGCTGACGTATGGCAGACCGGCCTCGGCGATCGCCGGAGCGGCACCCCGCTCCACGATCGTCGCCACGGCCACGACCTCGCCGCCGGCCTCACGGACCGCCTCGACCGCGGTGAGCGGCGAGCCGCCCGTCGTCGAGGTGTCCTCGACGACGAGGCAGCGACGGCCCTTGACGTCCGTGCCCTCGATCCGGCGCTGCATCCCGTGGGCCTTCTGCGCCTTGCGGACGACGAAGGCGTCCAGGCTCTTCCCGCGCGCCGCCGAGGCGTGCAGCATCGAGGTGGCCACCGGGTCGGCGCCCAGCGTCAGCCCGCCGACGCAGTCGTAGTCGAGCTCGGCGGTGGCATCGAGCATCATCCGGCCGACCAGAGGCGCGGCCGTGCCGTCAAGCGTGATCCGGCGCAGGTCGATGTACCAGTCGGCTTCCAGCCCCGAGGAAAGGGTCACCTTGCCGTGCACCACGGCCTTGTCCTTGATCTGCTGGAGCAGCTCAGCGCGTACGTCAGTCATGTCAACGAGGGTAAGGGCTGCCGCCCGCGCTCAGAGCCGGGCCCAGTTCCAGGTGGTCGTGATCTCCAGCGGCTCGATCGGAGTGACCAGCCGGGGCGTCGTGTTCAGCCCGTTCGGCGGACCGGACTGCGGCTCCACACAGACCGCCTCGGCCTGCTCGTCGTAGATCACCACCCACTCGTCCCGGCTCCTGACCGTCAGTTCCAGCTGTTCGGGCCAGGTCAGCTTCACGTCGACCCCGTCGGGCATTCCGAAGCAGTCGTCCCAGGGCCCGGGCAGTGGGTCGATCCGGTGGCCGGTCGGCAGGTGGTCGTCCCCGCGCTCCTCCTGCCAGGCGGCGTCGAACTCGACCCGCACGTCCTGGCCCCCGGTGTTCCTGCGGAACCAGGGGTGCCACCCTGCCTGGGCCGGGAACGAGTCCCCGTAGGTCTCGATGCCGAGGCTCAGCGTCAGCGAGTCCTCGGTCAGCTCGAAGGTCTGCGTGACCCTGCCCCGGTACGGCCACGGGTCGGCCAGATCGTAGAAGAAGGCTGCTTCCGACTCGTCCTGCCGGGCGGACTTCCACGCGGTGTCGCGGCCCGTGCCGTGAATGGCGTGCGGCGGAGAGTTCAGCGGCAGCTGGTGCAGCTCGCCGCCACTGCGGAACAGGCCGTTCCCGGTGCGGCCGCACCACGGCACCATGGGGAAGCAGCCGTACCGCTCGCCCTGGCGCAGAAGTTCGGTGCCTCCGATCCGCAGGCTGCTGATCCGGCAGCCATGGACGGGGTCAACGGTCAACTCGGCGTCGCCGGCGGTCAGCCGGACGTTCTTCCCTGCATCGCTCACCCCTTGACACTACTGGCGTCACCCCGAGGTCAGCCTCTTCGGGCCGGATCACGCCCCACGGTGCGGCACCGGCCGGAGGCGGGGCCTACGGCCTGCGCCGCCGCAATGCCCTTCCCACGACCACTGCCGAGGCGATCGCGAGCGCGGCCGCCGGTGCCGCCCAGCGCAGCGTGATCCCGACGGCTCCCGCCTCGGGTGAGGGCACCGGGGCGTACCGGCCGCGCGGCGGGGCGTGGTCGACCTCCTCGGTACTACGGCCGATCATGGTGCGGCGGGCGTGGGCGGCCTCGGCGGGCGGCTCGTCGGGCACGGTGAACTCCAGTTCCGCGGACGGGTCGAGCGACGGTGGTGGCACGGGCGTGTCGAACAGGGACTCGCCGTCGATGGACGGCGGTTCCGGGGACGAGGCCTCCGGGTCCCGCATCCCTTCGGAAGACGACTCGGGGGCGGACGACTCCCCGGGCGACGCCTCGTCGGATGCCTGCCCACCGGACGACGGCTCGTCGGATGCCTGCCCACCGGACGCGTCGGCCGGCTCGTCGGCCTCCGGCGTACCGTCCCGCACGGCGAGGCTCTCCGTCACCAACTGCTGTGTGAAGCGGTCCAGCAGCCGCTGGGCCGCCGCGAGCGCACCCGCCTCGTCCAGATCCACGATGCGGCCGTCACCGCTCGCGCTTCCGGAGTATGTGACCTTCGTGCCACCGTCCGACTGTGCGAGTGCGATGGTCAGGGCCAGCTCGGCAGAGCCCGCGCCCCGGGCCTCCACCCCTTCTCCCGTCACGGAAAAGGTGTCCCCGTCGTCGGAGGCCCGCAGCGTCAGGGCCCCGCGGTAGGTGATGGTGTGGCCGCCTGCCCGGAACTTCAGCCGGCCCGCCAACGCTCCCGCCGATGCGTCGGCATCCTGCTGGAGTCCCGGCACGCAGCGCGCCACTCGGGCGGCATCGGTCAGCGTCCGCCGAAGGGACGCGACCGGAACCGGAACGAACACCTCATGCTCCATACCTCCCGAGCCTACTCAGCCCCGGCCGTCCCGTCAGCGCTTCCCCGCCCCGTGCACCGTGCGGGAACAGATCGCCGCACCGTGTTCACGGCTCCTCCCAGTAGCGCGGGTGCACCAGCGTCGACGGCAGCGCCGGACCCTGCCGGAACCACTCCGCCGACCGCCCGGCCGCCGCCGGCTCCCGCGCCCCCAGCGTCCTCAGCGCGGGCGCCCCGGGATCGAGGCCCAGTGCTCCCACGCCGCGGGTCGACGCCAGCACGAACCCCCAGTCCCTGGGGGCCTGCGAACCTCCGGCGGACCGGTCCGGTCCCGCCCCGGAGCCGTTGCGCCGCCCGGTCACGCGGTAGGGCCGGGTCTCCAGACCGCCCGCCCGCACCGACGCCTCCACCGTCCAGAACGTCGAGAGCCTGCTGACCAGCGGCCCCGCGTGCACCACCAGTCGCCCGCCCGGTTCCAGGGCCTCGGCGACCAGTCCGTAGAACTCCGCCGAGTAGAGCTTCGTACTGGCGGTGATGCCCGGGTCGGGGAGGTCGGAGATCACGACGTCGTACCGCTCGTGCGTGGCCCGCAGCCAGGTGAACGGGTCACCGGTGACCGCCGTGAGCCTCGGGTCCTCGAACGCGTGCCCGTTGAGTCCGGCGAGTGCGCTGTCCGTGCGGGCCAACCGGGTGACTGCCGGATCCCGATCGACCACCGCGACGGACGACACGTCCCGGTAGCGCAGCACCTCACGGGCGGCGAGTCCGTCCCCTCCGCCCAGGATCAGCACCCTGCGGTGGCGGCCGTTCATCGCCGGGTGCACGAGCGCCTCGTGGTAACGGCGGTCGTCGCGCGAGCTGGCCCGCAGCCGGCCGTCGAGGTAGAGATCCAGCGAGCCGTGGCCCGCTCCGGTGAGGACGACCTCCTGGACCCCCGTCCGCACGGCGATCCGCACCCCGTCCCCGTACACCGCGCGCCGCGCCGCGCGTTCGAAGTCGTCGGCCAGGACCGTCGCCGTGGCGAGCAGGGTGATCACCACGACGTTGACGACGATGAGCAGCCGGCGCGACCGGTGGCCGAGGTCGTGCCGGAAGACCCACAGCACCAGGGCACCGCCCGCCGCCGCGTTGACCGCTCCGGTGAACAGCGCCCCGGTGAGCTGCCCCATCATCGGGAGCAGCAGGAAGGGGAAGGCGAGTCCGCCGACCAGCGCGCCCACGTAGTCGGCGGCGAAGAGGTCCGCGACGGCCCCGCCCGCGTCCTGCCGGTCGACCCGCTGGATCAGGGTCATGAGCAGCGGGATCTCCGCGCCGATCAGGATCCCGATCGCGAGCGAGAAGCCCACCAGTGCGTAGCGCGACTCCCCGAGCCAGGCGAAGCACGCGTAGAGGACGAGCGCCGAACTGCCGCCGACCAGCGCGAGAGCTGCCTCGATCAGCCCGAACCCGACGGCGGCGCGCCTGCGTAAACGTTTCGCGAGGAGCGATCCGATGCCCATGGCGAACACCATCACCGAGAGCACGACCGAGGCCTGCTTGACCGAGTCGCCGATCAGGTACGAGGCCAGCGCGACCAGTTCCAGCTCGTACACCAGGCCGCAGGCGGCACAGACGAAGACCACGGACAGCACGAGGAACCGCCCGGTCCTCGGCCGAACGGGAATCCGCGGCGCACCACTGCGCAGTGGCGTCTGCTGGTCGATCATGAAACGAACGCTACGTGACGGAAAGGTCGCCGCCTGTCACCCACACGGGTGTAAGTGACGCGCACTCCACACAGGCCCGCGCACCCCCTTACGAGACGGGCGCCTCCAACCGCGCCCCCACCCGCGTCCGCGTCACGACCAACTGGCCCTCCTGCGGATACGCGTGCCAGGTCCGCCAGTGCACCTGACCCTGCGTCCGCTGCGCGAGCATCGCGGTGAACGCGTAGGGGCTGCCGGGGAACGTCCCCGCCAGCCCGTGGGGGTGGTCGGCGACCAGCGCGAGCAACTCCTGCGCCCGCCCCGCGAACGAGCCCTCGGAGAGCGTCTCGACGCGCGCCGCGAACTCGTAGTCCCAGTCACCCATGCGCTCGGCGACTCCCAGCGGCAGGGGTGCGCTGCCGCCCGGCAGACACGCCACGGTCTCGGAGCAGGTGCGGCGCTCCTCCTCCAGGAGTACCTGGTGAGAGGCGCCGAGAAGCCTCATCTGCACCTTCGCGCCCGCCAGTTCGAGGTCGAGCACGGCGAGGGCGGGCAGCGGCTCCCTGCCCAGGGTCCACGCCAGATCGGCGGCACGGGTATCGGAGTAGGCGGTCTGGAGGCTGGTGAGCATGGATCGGCTCCGCAAAACACACAGGGACACGTGGACGGCGGTACCCCCGTGCGGTGCACGTGGGGGGAGAGGGAGCCCGGCCCGACTCGGGTCCGATGGCTGAATGTTCTCTACATCGATGCAATCACGAAGTACGTCGTGCTCACAGCGCTTTTACCCAACTTGCCGTGGTTTCCATCCCTCAGGGGGCAGCCCGGTTCAGGTGTTCCCCGCGCCCCCAACCAAAAGGTGCTCGGCGGGAGTTCACCCGCCGGCACCTCCGGCTCGTCCGTCCCGTCCCCCCGTCCCGGGCCGGCGGAGCCGTCTCAGTCGCCGCCGCCGCCCCCGCAGCCGCCACCCCCTCCGCAGGAGTGCCCTCCGGAGTGGCCGCCGCAGGAGTGGCCGCTGCCGCCGTCCCCGGCCCACCAGCTGCCCGCATGGGACCCACCGTCGCCGCCGGAACCCTGTCGCCCCTTACGCCCGGCACGGCCCGCCATCGGCTTTTTCCGGCCACCCGACCCCGAGGCGAGGCCGACCACCCCCACCACCACGATCACCATGAACACGATGAAGACGAACAACTCCACCGACCTCACATCCCTCTGTCCCCCGAAGCGAGGTCCCCGCTTCTCGACTGCCCGGTGGATTCCCGTACGCTCCGCGCCCCAAAGCAGACTTGAGCAACTCCAGAGCTTCGGCACAGGATGGCGTCCATGACACAGGGACGACCGCTGCTCAACCGCCGCCTCGCCGAGTTCGGTACGACGATCTTCGCCGAGATGTCGGCGCTGGCCGTACGGACCGGATCGATCAATCTCGGCCAGGGCTTCCCCGACACCGACGGGCCCGAAGCGATCCGTGAGGCCGCGGTCCGGGCCGTACGCGCCGGGCACGGCAACCAGTACCCACCGGGCCTCGGCGTCCTCGAGCTGCGTAACGCGGTCTCGGAGCACCAGCGGCGGCACTACGGACTGGCGTACGACCCCGACAGCGAGGTCCTGATCACCACGGGCGCCACCGAGGCGGTCGCCGCATCGCTGCTGGCCCTCCTGGAGCCCGGCGACGAGGTCATCGCCCTGGAGCCCTACTACGACTCGTACGCCGCCTGCATCGCCATGGCGGGCGGGACCCGCGTCCCCGTCACGCTGCGGCCCCACGAGGGCGCCTACCGGCTCGACCTGGACGAGCTGCGGGCCGCCGTGACGCCTCGCACGCGGCTGATCCTGCTCAACACCCCGCACAATCCGACCGGGACCGTCCTCACCCGCGAGGAACTGGCAGCCGTCGCCGAGCTCGCCTGCGAGCGGGACCTCCTCGTCGTCACCGACGAGGTGTACGAGCACCTCGTCTTCGAGGGCGAGCACATCCCCCTCGCGTCGTACCCCGGCATGCGCGAGCGCACGGTGACCGTCAGCAGCGCGGGCAAGACGTTCTCGTTCACCGGCTGGAAGGTCGGCTGGATCACCGCGAGCCCCGAGCTGGTCACCGCCGTGCGCTCGGCCAAGCAGTTCCTGACCTTCGTCTCCGGCGGCCCGTTCCAGTACGCCGTCGCGGAGGCACTGAGGCTGCCCGACAGCTACTTCGCCGGGCTGCGGGAGGACCTGCGCGCCAAGCGCGACCTGCTGAGCGCCGGCCTCGCCGAGGCCGGCTTCGGAGTCTACGAGCCCGCCGGGACCTATTTCGTCACCACCGACATCCGCCCGCTCGGCGAGAGTGACGGCTTCGCCTTCTGCCGGGCGCTGCCCGAGCGCTGCGGGGTCGTGGCCGTCCCCAACGCCGTCTTCTACGACCACCGCGAGCAGGGGGCGCACTTCGTGCGCTTCGCGTTCTGCAAGCGCACGGAGGTACTGGAGGACGCCGTCTCACGGCTCAAGGGGCTCAGGGCTTCCTGACGGGAACGACCGAGGCCCGGACCGGGGCGGCGGCCATGCGGCCACACCCGGGTCCGGGCCTCAGCGCTCGGCCGGATCAGGCCTCCGTGGGCTCTCCGCCCTCGGCCTCGTCCTTCTTCTCGGCGGGCTCGAGGCCCAGGTGCTCGACGAGCCACTTGTCGAACTCGATCGAGGCCCGCACCCAGCTGACCGTCGAGGAGACGAAGTGCTCCAGGCTGACGCCGGTGCCGATGAGCATCTGCGCCTCACCGATCAGCCGTACGGAGCTGGCGACGCCCTCCTCGCCCTCGTGGGCGTGGGTGTACACCTTGGGCCACAGGGTGCGGCGGTTCCAGTCGTCGATCGCGTCGAGGAGGACGGGACGCTGGTCCAGGGCGTGCGGACGGTCGTAGAACGTCCGCACCGAGAAGACCTGCTGCTCCTCCTCGCCGCGGAACATGAAGTACGTGCGGAACTCCTCCCACGGCGCGGCGAGGTCACCCTCGTCGTCGACGACGTACTTCAGCTCCATCTGCTCGAGAAGCTGCTTGACGAGGTCCTGGTCCGGAACCACCGGGCCCTCGGGTCCTGACGCCTGCGGTTCGGGCTGGCCCCCGAAGTTGGGGATCGAGGACGGGTCGATAGACATCGCTGGGTACTCCTGTGGATCGCACGTGTTTGCCTGCCTTCGACCCTAGCCGCGATCGCGGCCGGTAGTCCTACGCGCTCAGGGGAATCGTCCCCGCACTCGTCTGCCTGGCGCGCGCCCACGCGACCGCGACCACGACCGCGCAGACCGTGCCGACGAGCCCCGCCCCGCCGATGGTCCGGGCCGAGGACCCCGACAGCTCCGTCACCAGGCCTCCCGCCGCGACGCCGATCCCCTGCATGGCGGTCAGCCCCGACCTGGCCAGTCCGAGCGCCTGGCCGCGCTGATCGGCCGGGGTCAGCATCACGAAGGTCGCCCCTGCGGTGATCTGGTACGCCGAACAGATGCCCGACACCAGCAGCACCAGCAGGGCGACCGCGACACCGGGACCGGCCCAGTAGACGAGCAGCGGGAGGTTCGCGCCCACCGCCAGCGGCCCGAGCAGCCGTCGGCGGCGCTCCGCGCCGACAGCCGAACGCCCGAGGAGCGCGGCGCCCAGGACCATGCCCGCGGGGTGCGCGGCGAGCAGGAGCCCCACCGACGCGGCGCTCCCGCCGGCCTCCTCGGCGAAGGGCGCGGCAAGACCCTCCGGGAGCACGATGAATCCCGCGAGCCAGCCGAGCGCGACCAGCGACCGCAGCCGCGGGTCCGACCAGATCAGTGCCGCCGCGCTCCGCACCTGGATGTGCATGCGCTTCGGCCGCGCCCCGGCCTCCGCATCCACCGGCCGCGCCTTGACGCCCAGCCGGATCAGGACGGCTGAGATCAGGAACGTGGCCGCGTTCAGACCCAGTGAGAGGTGGCTGCCCAGCCACACGACCAGCACGCCGCCGGCGGCGAAGCCGACCAGCTGCCCGGCTTGGTGCGTGATCACGATGACGCGCTGCCCGCGCTCGTAGAGGCGCTCGCCGAGCACGGCCGGCATCAGGGCGCCCTGCGAGGCGCCGAACGGGGCCTCGCAGAGCTGTGCCAGCACCAGCAGCCCGGCCAGCAGGGGCAACGGCGTACCGGGAAGGGCCATCAGGCCGACGAGGACGGCGCGCACCAGGTCGCAGCCGACCATGACCGTGCGCCGGGGAAACCGGTCCGCCAGACCGGTCAGGAGTACCCCGGAGAGCAGGGCCGGCAGCGTCGTGAGGGCGTAGGTCGCCGCCGTCCAGCCGGCTGACTCGGTGCGTTCGAAGACCAGCAGTGACAGCGCGACGCGCGCCAACTGGTCACCGAGGACCGACTGCGCATATGCCGCCCACAGCAAACGAAATTCGCTGAGGCGAATAAGGCTGCCACTTCCGAAATCCTTCGATTCCGCACCGATATCGTCAGGTATCCGCTCCGTCATGCGCGTACCTTACCGGTTTCTCGAATTCGGAACCGCCCCACCCGACAACGGGGAAAAGGGTCCGGAGTGCCCGATATCACGCCGGAAGCAGCCCGTCGCCCGTCATCGGATCCGGCCGCGATCGAGGGTGACGATATGTATCGCCAGGGCACAAAGAGCGGGGAGCCAGAACGGAGTCGCCCACCATTCGGCCACGGAAGGTGAAATTTCGGCTAGAACTCACGGGCCGCCCCGAGCAGGGCACGTGCCCGATGCACGCATATATGCGGACAGGCCCGCACACACCCGTGTCCCCGGCCGGGGCGTGAAGTCCGCCGCCGGCCGGGGACACAGGGCTCCGTCTAGAGGGTCTTCGCGGTCGCCGCGGCTCCCACGACCAGTCCGTCACCCGAGCGGTCCACCCGGACCGTGTCGCCGTCCTTGACCTCGCCAGCGAGGATCTCCTTCGCGAGCCGGTCGCCGATGGCGGTCTGGATGAGCCGCCGCAGCGGCCGGGCACCGTACGCCGGATCGTTGCCCTCCTCGGCCAGCCAGGCCAGGGCGTCCGGGGAGACGTCGAGCTCGATCCGGCGGTCTGCCAGACGGGCTGCGAGCCTGGCCACCTGGAGCCCCGCGATGCGCGCCAACTCCTCGCCGGACAGTGCGGAGAAGACGACCAGGTCGTCGAGCCGGTTGAGGAACTCCGGCTTGAACGAGGCCCGCACGACCTCCAGGACCCGGGCCTCCTTCTCCTCCGGCGCGGCCGACGGGTCGACCAGGAACTGGCTGCCGAGGTTGGACGTCAGGATCAGGATGGTGTTGCGGAAGTCCACCGTGCGGCCCTGGCCGTCGGTGAGCCGTCCGTCGTCCAGCACCTGGAGCAGGATGTCGAAGACCTCGGGATGGGCCTTCTCGACCTCGTCCAGCAGGACGACGCTGTACGGGCGGCGGCGGACCGCCTCCGTGAGCTGGCCGCCCTCCTCGTAGCCCACGTAGCCGGGCGGGGCCCCGACGAGCCTGGCGACGCTGTGCTTCTCGCCGTACTCGCTCATGTCGATGCGGATCATGGCCCGCTCGTCGTCGAACAGGAAGTCCGCGAGCGCCTTGGCCAGCTCCGTCTTGCCGACACCGGTCGGACCGAGGAAGAGGAAAGAACCGGTGGGCCGGTCGGGGTCGGCGATCCCCGCGCGGGTGCGGCGTACCGCGTCCGACACGGAACGGACGGCCTCGGTCTGGCCGATCAGCCGCCTGCCCAGTTCGGACTCCATGCGCAGCAGCTTCTGGGTCTCGCCCTCCAGGAGACGCCCGGCCGGGATGCCGGTCCAGGCACCCACGACGTCGGCGATGTCGTCGGGGCCGACCTCCTCCTTGACCATGGTGTCGACGGCGGCCTCCTGCTCGGCCTCGTCGGCTTCCGCGAGCTCCCGCTCCAGGCCGGGGATCTCCCCGTACAGCAGCTTGGAGGCGGTGTCGAAGTCGCCGTCGCGCTGGGCGCGCTCGGCCTGGCCGCGCAGTTCGTCGAGGCGCTCCTTGAGCTCACCCACGCGGTTGAGGCCCTGCTTCTCCTTCTCCCAGCGGGCGGTCAGACCGCGCAGTTCCTCCTCCTTGTCGGCGAGGTCCCTGCGGATCTTCTCCAGGCGCTGCTTGGAGCCCTGGTCGCTCTCGTTCTTGAGGGCCAGCTCCTCCATGTGCAGCCGGTCGACGGACCGCTGGAGCTCGTCGATCTCCAGCGGGGAGGAGTCGATCTCCATGCGGAGCCGGGACGCCGCCTCGTCGACGAGGTCGATGGCCTTGTCGGGAAGGAACCGGGAGGTGATGTAGCGATCGGAGAGCGTCGCGGCGGCCACCAGCGAGGAGTCGGCGATCTGGACCTTGTGGTGCGCCTCGTAGCGCCCCTTGAGACCGCGCAGGATCGCGATGGTGTCCTCGACGGACGGCTCGGCGACCAGGACCTGCTGGAAGCGGCGCTCCAGCGCGGGGTCCTTCTCGATGCGCTCGCGGTACTCGTCCAGCGTGGTGGCGCCGACCATGCGCAGCTCACCGCGGGCGAGCATCGGCTTGAGCATGTTGCCCGCGTCCATCGCGGAGTCGCCCCCGGCGCCCGCGCCTACGACGGTGTGCAGCTCGTCGATGAAGGTGATGATCTGGCCGTCGCTCTCCTTGATCTCGGAGAGGACGGTCTTGAGGCGTTCCTCGAACTCGCCCCGGTACTTGGCGCCGGCGACCATCGCACCGAGGTCCAGGGAGACGAGCCGCTTGTTCCTCAGGGACTCCGGGACGTCGCCCTTGACGATTCGCTGGGCAAGGCCCTCGACGACGGCCGTCTTGCCGACGCCGGGCTCGCCGATGAGCACCGGGTTGTTCTTCGTGCGGCGGGACAGCACCTGCACGACGCGGCGGATCTCCTGATCCCGGCCGATGACCGGGTCCAGCTTGCCCTCGCGCGCGGCGGCCGTGAAGTCGGTCCCGAACTTCTCCAGCGCCTTGTACTGGCCCTCGGGGTCGGGAGTGGTCACCCGGCGCCCTCCCCTGCTCTTCTCGAATGCGTCCAGCAGCTTCTTCGCGCCGGCACCCTGCCCGTCGAGGATCTCACCGGCACGGCCGCCCTTCGCCGCGACGGCGATCAGCAGGTGCTCGGTCGAGAGGTAGTCGTCGCCGAGCTCCTTGGCCCGCTGGTCGGCGTCGGCGAGGACGGCGAGCAGCTCGCGGCTCGGCTGCGGCGGGGCGACGGTCGATCCGGTGACACTCGGCAGCGCGCCGAGGAGCCGTTCGGTCTCGGCACGCACGGTCGCCTGGTCGGCCTCGACGGAGGCGAGCAGGTCGGTGATGTTCGCGTTGTCCTCACCGGAGAGCAGTGCCAGCAGCAGATGCCCGGGAGTCAGATCGGCGTGGCCGTCCTTGACGGCCCTGCTCGTCGCGGCGTTGAGGGCGTCGCGGCTCTTGTTGGTCAGCTCGGCGTCCACGGGCGCTGTCTCCTCCTCGTGATGGTGCTGCACTATGACTGAAGCAACCTGTACAAAGTTGAGTCTATTCCACTCAAGCCTGAACATGCGCCCCGTCCGGGCCCGAATCCCCGATGTCTCTAGGCTGACCCCATGCCTGACGTACGCAACCCCGGCCCCGAGTACCTCGCCTTCTGGCGGGAGCGCCACGTGTGCACCCTGACCACGCTCCGCCCGGACGGCACACCGCACGTGGTGCCGGTCGGCGTGACGTACGACCCGGAGACCCGGATCGCCCGTGTCATCACCGGCGGGAACACCAGAAAGGCCGCCAACGTCCTCGCCGCCGGCCCGGAGGGGGCACGGGTGGCGGTCTGCCAGACGCAGGGGCGCCGCTGGGCGACACTGGAAGGCACTGCGGTGGTCCGTACGGACCCCGACGAGGTGCGGGACGCCGTGCGGCGCTACGCCGAGCGGTACGAGCGCACGCCGCGCCACAACCCCGAGCGGGTCGTCATCGAGATCGCCGTGGACAGGGCGCTCGGAAAGGGCTGACGAATTCAGCCCGCTTTTCCACATTCCACCCGCGCTGATTCCGGGCAGCACAACGGCGCCATCGTGTTCAGGTCACGATGGCGCCGTTGTGTGGGGGAAGTGCCGGAACGATTTGGAACGACGGGGGAATCGTTCAGGCACTGCGGGGGGTGGCGGAAATGGTTTCTGGTTCGAACAGCTCATGGTCCCGCTGATCAAGATTGACGAAAATCATGCCGTACCGCACCGCACAGCGAACGGGCTGTGGAGCACCGCGCGGTCGGCGAAGACAGCGATAGGCGCGGATTTCGTCGTCCGCTTCCATCACCACGACCACCGGCTCTCCGAACAGGGTGACCATCAAGGAATCGCCCGGGCGGGTAAGTGCCGTGAGCAGATCGATGAAGTGCCACCCCGAGCGGTAGGCCGTGGCCATCTCCCGCCGGAAGGTTCGGTCGTCCGGAGGCGTGGTCATGCGCCTGCCGCACCCATCGGAGCACTCCAGCTGATCTCGCCCGGGGCCGCCGCGGGCGCACCCCAGCTGATCTCACCGGGCGCGCCCGCCGCTCGCACGGACCAGCTGATCTCGCCGGGCGCGTCGGCCGGCGTTCCCCAGCTGATCTCGCCAGGCGCCGACACCGCCCGTACGGACCAGCTGATCTCTCCGGGTGCTGCCGCCCGCTCCGACCAACTGATCTCGCCGGTTCCTGCCGCCCCGCCCGCCACGCCAAGGCCCAGGGCCGCGACGAAAGCGGCGGCAAGCACCGAGCGAAGCATTCGCTTATCCATAGTCGGCTTCGTCCTCACTTGTGGATTCCTCTCCCCCGCATCCACGACGATGTCTCACCGGTACCCCACAACGCCACTGGGACGATGCATCATGTTCCTGCATGTTCAGGAACATGGGGGGTGGAGATATGACCACAAGCAGCACAATAGGGATACATCCTCACGGGCTCACCGACCTGTGCGAGGAGGGAAAGCGCCTCTACGCCAGCGCCCTGCGTTCCGGCCGGATTTCGCGCGCCGAGGTCGACCCCGCCCCCTGCCTGATGGACTTCGCACTCCTGCACCCCGATCCCGACGACACGACCTGGCTCAGGCCCGTCCCCCCGTCCGCCGCTCTGGCCCAGCGCCTGCACCCCCTGGAACGGGAGATCAAGGAACGCCGACGGCGCTCCGTGGAGCTCGCCGAGTCCTTCGAACCGTTCATGGACATCAGCGCCCAGGACCCGCCGACCACCCACGCCATCACGGTGCTGGAGGGCGGCAACAGGATCAACGCGGCGCTCGACCTCGCCACCGCCGAGTGCCGCACGGAGGTGCTCACCGTCCAGCCGGGCGGTGACCGGGGCGAGGACCGCCTCAGTGAGGGCCTGGAGCGCGCCCTGACGGTCGTCAACCGGGGAGTCAGCATGCGCACGCTGTACCAGCACACCGTGCGGCACAGCCAGGGCACGCTCGCGTACGCCGCACGCCTGGCCCAGGACAAGGTGGAGATCCGCACCCTGGAGGAACTCATCGAGCGCCTCCTCGTCTTCGACCGGACCGTGGCCTTCATACCCGCGCAGAACGACGACCAGGTCGCGCTCGAACTCCGTCACCCCGGACTCGTCAACTACCTGGTCAAGGTCTTCGAACAGCTGTGGAGCCGCGCGTCCCCCCTGCTCGGGGAGGCCGGGTACGACCCACCGACCAAGGGCATCAGCGGTGTTCAGCGCTCCATAGCCCAACTCCTCGTCGAGGGCCACGTGGACGACTCGATCGCCCGCCGCCTCGGCATGAACGTGCGTACCTGCCGGGCCCACGTCGCCAAGCTGTCCGCCACGCTCGGCAGCACCAGCCGCGCCCAGCTCGGCTACCTGATCGCGCGGTCGGGACTCCTGGACCAGGACTCCTGACGGCGCACCCGCCCCGTCGCCCGCCCGACCCGGGTCCACAACGCGTCACGGGCGCTCCTCGCGCCACACGGAAGGGGCCCGCCCGGGAGTCCTCGGCCTCCCGGGCGGGCCCCTTCACGGCCTGCTCAGCCCTTCGGCCGCTTGGGCCGCCACACCACCAGCGCACCGCTGTGCTGCACGTCCTGGTACGGCACGAGGTCACGGCGGTAGGAGGCGTGCACCTGGGCCTCGCGCTGCTGCATGGCCACGGCCGCCCCGTCCACCGCCGCGGAGAGCTCGGCCACACGCTGCTGGAGCGCCGCGACCTGGTTCTCCAGCTCGATGATCCGCTTGATGCCGGCGAGGTTGATGCCCTCGTCCTGCGACAACTGCTGTACGGTCCGCAGCAGTTCGATGTCGCGAGCCGAGTAGCGCCGCCCCCGCCCAGCCGTGCGGTCGGGAGAGACGAGGCCCAGACGGTCGTACTGGCGCAGCGTCTGCGGGTGCAGGCCCGAGAGCTGGGCCGCGATCGAGATCACGTACACCGGTGATTCGTCGGTCAGCTGGTACGGATTACGTCGACGGCCGTCCATCTCAAGCTCCCTTCGCAGCCTGGAACAGCTCCGCCCGCGGGTCCTCCCCCGCGGTCGCCTTCCGGTACGCCTCCAGCGCGTCCTGCGCCTCCGTGCCGAGATCCGTGGGCACCGACACCTCGACGGTGACCAGGAGGTCGCCACGGGTGCCGTCCTTGCGCACGGCGCCCTTGCCACGGGCCCGCATGGTACGCCCGTTCGGCGTGCCGGCCGGGAGTTTCAGCGTGACCGGGGACCCGCCGAGGGTGGGGACCTTGACCTCGCCGCCGAGCGCCGCCTCCGGAAAGGTGACGGGCACGGTGATCGTGAGGTTGTCACCCTTGCGGCCGAACACCGGGTGGGCGTCAACGTGGACGACGACGTACAGGTCGCCGGCCGGGCCGCCCCGCTCGCCCGGGCTGCCCTTGCCACGCAGCCGGATCCGCTGACCGTCCAGCACGCCGGCGGGGATGCGGACCTGCATCGTGCGGGCGGACTTCGCCCGGCCGCTGCCCTTGCAGACGTCGCAGGGGTCCTGAGCGATGAGGCCCCGGCCCTTGCAGTCCACACAGGGGTCGGTGAGCGAGAATCCGCCACCCGTCCCCCGCGACACCTGACCGGTGCCGACACAGGTGGGGCAGACCCTCGGGGTGCCGTTCTTGTCGCCGGTGCCCGAACACGCCTTGCAGGGGGCCTGGCTGGACATCCGCAGCGGGACCGTGGCTCCGTCGACCGCCTCGGTGAAGCTCAGCGTCACCTCGGACTCGATGTCCTGGCCCCGGCGCGGCTGGACACGCGTGCCCCCGCCGCCCCGGTTGAACAGGCCACCGAAGACATCGCCCAGACCGCCGCCACCGCCGAACCCGCCGGCTCCTCCGCCGGCCTGCCCGCCGCCCGGCGCGCCTCCGAAGAGGTCGCCCAGGTCGAAGTTGAAGTTGCCGCCCGCACCGCCGGGGCCGGCCCGGAAACCGCCGTTGCCGAAGAGGGCGCGCGCCTCGTCGTACTCCTTGCGCTTCTTCGGGTCGCCGAGGACATCGTTCGCCTCGGAGATCTGCTTGAAGCGCTCCTCCGCCTTGGCGTCACCCTTGTTTGCATCGGGGTGGAACTCGCGGGCGAGCTTCCGGTACGCCTTCTTCACCTCGGCGTCGGTGGCGTCCTTCGGGACGCCGAGGACCTTGTAGTAGTCCTTCTCGACGAAGTCCTTCGTGCTCATCGACGTCCCTCCTTCCGGACGACAGGCCGTGGGGCCGGCCCCCCCGCCCGCCGCCCCCCCCCGCCGGGTTAAACCCAGAGGTCAGAAAACAAGTGAGAACAAATAGGGGGCCAG
>NZ_JBHVCT010000090.1:0-9050 GCF_042803195.1 Streptomyces sp. NPDC057428 | reverse complement strand
GGTTGGGGGGCGTCCTGGGGGCCGCGGCGGCGTTTTTATTGGCCCTCCCCCCCTACGACGTTCGGGCAAAGCGCGCCCCCCCCTCCCGCACCCCCGGCCGGGGCGCGGCCCCCGCGGCCGCCCGCACGCCCCGTCGGTGTTCACCGCAGTGGTCAGACACGATGTCAGACCTCTTCGGTGCCACCGCTCTCCTCGTCGTCTGTCTTCTCTTCCTTCGCCGCCGCGGGCGTGGCGCCCGGCTGCGGTTCGGCCACGGCCACCCGCGCGGGGCGGATGGTGCGCTCCCCGATGCGGTACCCGGGCTGCAGGATCGCCACGCAGGTCGTCTCGGTGACGTCCGGCGCGTACGAGTGCATCAGGGCCTCGTGGATCGTCGGGTCGAAGGGCTCGCCCTCCTTGCCGAACTGCTGGAGCCCCAGCTTCGCGACGACCGTCTCCAGGGATTCGGCCACCGACTTGAAGCCCCCGAGGAGCTCGCCGTGCTCGCGGGCCCGGCCGACATCGTCGAGGACGGGCAGCAGCTCGCTCAGAAGGCCCGCGACCGCGACCTCCTTGACCTGCACCCGGTCGCGCTCGACGCGGCGGCGGTAATTCTGGTACTCGGCCTGGAGCCGCTGGAGGTCGCCCGTACGCTCGTTGAGCGCGGTACGCACCTGGTCCAGCTGGGCCGTCAGGGCCGCTGTCTGCTGTACGTCCCCGGCCGGGGCCGCCGCCTCCTCGGAGGAGGGGGCGGCCTTCGGTTCGGCGTCGTCGGCACTGGCGCCGGAGGGGACGTCAGGCTTCTCGTCGAAGCCCGGAGTCTCCTCGGTCACACCGCACCGCCCTTGTTGTCCTTCTCGTCGTCCACGATCTCGGCGTCGACGACGTCGTCGTCGGCGCGGCCCTGGCCGTCGCCCGGCGCCTCGGCACCCGGCGTCGCACCCTCGGACTGGGCGTTGGCGTACATCGCCTGGCCCAGCTTCTGGGAGACGGCCGCGACCTTCTCGGTGGCGGTGCGGATCTCGGCGGTGTCCTCGCCCTTGAGCTTCTCCTTCAGCTCGGTGAGCGCGGTCTCCACCTCGGTCTTCACGTCACCGGGGACCTTGTCCTCGTTGTCCTTGAGGAACTTCTCCGTCTGGTAGACGAGCTGCTCGCCCTGGTTGCGGGACTCGGCGGCCTCACGGCGGCGGTGGTCCTCGTCGGCGTACTGCTCGGCCTCTTCGCGCATCCGGTTGACCTCGTCCTTCGGCAGCGAGGAGCCACCGGTGACGGTCATCTTCTGCTCCTTGCCGGTGCCGAGGTCCTTGGCGGCGACGTGCATGATGCCGTTGGCGTCGATGTCGAACGCGACCTCGATCTGCGGCACACCACGCGGGGCCGGCGGCAGACCGGTGAGCTCGAACATCCCGAGCTTCTTGTTGTACGCCGCGATCTCGCGCTCGCCCTGGTAGACCTGGATCTGCACGGACGGCTGGTTGTCCTCGGCCGTCGTGAAGATCTCGGAACGCTTGGTCGGGATCGTGGTGTTGCGCTCGATGAGCTTGGTCATGATCCCTCCCTTGGTCTCGATGCCGAGGGACAGCGGGGTGACGTCGAGGAGCAGGACGTCCTTGACCTCGCCCTTGAGGACACCGGCCTGGAGCGAGGCGCCGATGGCGACGACCTCGTCCGGGTTCACACCCTTGTTGGCGTCCTGGCCGCCCGTGAGCTCCTTGACGAGCTCGGCGACGGCCGGCATACGGGTCGAGCCACCGACGAGAACGACGTGGTCGATCTCGGAGAGCTGGATGCCCGCGTCCTTGATGACGTTGTGGAACGGGTTCTTGCAGCGGTCCAGGAGGTCCGCGGTCAGCTGCTGGAACTGCGAGCGCGTGAGCTTCTCGTCCAGGTGCAGCGGGCCCTCGGCGGACGCCGTGATGTAGGGCAGGTTGATCGTGGTCTCGGTCGAGGACGAGAGCTCGATCTTCGCCTTCTCCGCGGCCTCGCGGAGACGCTGGAGAGCCATCTTGTCCTTGGACAGGTCCACGCCGTGCCCGTTGGCGAACTGCTTCACCAGGTAGTCGACGACCCGCTGGTCCCAGTCGTCACCACCGAGGTGGTTGTCACCGTTGGTGGCCTTCACCTCGACGACGCCGTCGCCGATCTCCAGGAGGGACACGTCGAAGGTGCCGCCACCGAGGTCGAAGACGAGGATCGTCTGGTCGTCCTTGTCGAGGCCGTACGCCAGGGCTGCGGCGGTCGGCTCGTTGACGATGCGCAGGACGTTCAGGCCCGCGATCTCGCCGGCCTCCTTCGTCGCCTGACGCTCCGAGTCGTTGAAGTACGCCGGGACGGTGATGACCGCGTCGGCGACCTTCTCGCCCAGGTACGCCTCGGCGTCGCGCTTCAGCTTCTGCAGGATGAAGGCGCTCATCTGCTGCGGGTTGAAGCTCTTGCCGTCAAGGTCGATCTTCCAGTCGGTGCCCATGTGGCGCTTGACCGAACGGATCGTCCTGTCGACGTTGGTGACCGCCTGGCGCTTGGCGACCTCGCCGACGAGCACCTCGCCGTTCTTCGCGAAGGCGACGACGGACGGCGTGGTCCTGGCGCCTTCGGCGTTGGTGATGACGGTGGGCTCGCCGCCTTCGAGAACGCTGACGACGGAGTTAGTCGTGCCCAGGTCGATGCCGACCGCACGTGCCATTTCAATTCCTCCAACTGACTACTTGAGTGGGTCTGGCTCAAGGATGCATGACACGCACCTCGGAGTCAAAGGACCTGAGTCGCTTACGCTCAACTTATGTGCTCACGTGCCATTCGACCTGGTGTTTTACGCAGATCCAACATGCCGAAACTGCTCCCGCCCTCATCAGCGGCCGCAATACTTCCCCGGCGAATCCGCGACACCCGGAGTGCGTCGCACGCCACACAGCCCCCTGCCACCATCGCATCGTGGGATCGTTCTGTCACAAAATGCAGCGAGACGGTCATAACGGCGCGTCACCGATCCCGGGCAGGTGCAATGCGGAACGCGAAGCAGACTGCGGCACGAACGACACGGCACCTCGCCGCCCCGGCACCGGCCACCCGGGCAGCGCGCCACGCAGCCGAGCGGGTCGCCGCCACCCTGGCCGCCCTGACCGTCAAGCGGACGCTCGACCTGCTGCTCGGCTCGGCCCTGCTGATCCTGGCCGCCCCCGCACTCGCGGCCACCGCCGCCGCACTCACCCTCCGGCGACCCCTCGGGACGGCCGGCGTACTGCGCCGGGAGACGCGGGTGGGCCTCGGCGGCCACCTCTTCGAGCTGCGCTCGCTGCGCACCCGCCGGTGCCGGTTGGACCTGCTGTCCCGGCTGCCCCACGTCGTACGGGGAGAACTCTCCATGGTGGGTCCGGCACCGCTCACCCCGGACGAGACCGCGCTCCTCGGAGACCGGGCGTCGCACTGGCGGCAGACCGTGCGGCCCGGCCTGACCGGCCTGGCCCAGGTGCGCGCCCGCTCCGGGATGCCCTGGGACGAACCCGCCCTCCTGGACGCTCACTACACACAGCATCATGGAGCCGGGCTCGACCTGGCGATCCTGGCGCAATCCGCACGCATCCCCGTGCGCACGGCGCTGAGCGCCCTCCGGCTGCCGGGAAAGGCCCACCTGAGCGACACAGATCACCGCCTGCCCGGCTACAGCGTGGCGGAATAAGTGGATAGTGTCAGCACAGACTGATTAAGTTACTGCTTAGTAATCACTTGTACGCGCTGGATCCCACCCTCGCAGGCCCGAGGAGTCCCCACATGCAACTCGCCGCGATCATCGTGTCGCTGGTGCTGACCGTCGTCGGCGTTGCGCTCATCGTCCGAGCCGTCGCGCAGATCTACCGGTTCGTCCGTCTCGGACAGCCGGTACCGGCAGGCAGCCGCACCGACGACCCCAAGCAGCGCACGATCACCCTGGTCAAGGAATTCCTCGGCCACACCCGGATGAACCGGTGGGGGATCGTCGGCTTCGCCCACTGGTTCGTCGCGATCGGCTTCCTGACCCTGCCACCGACGCTGCTCCAGGCGTACGGACAGCTCTTCCAGGCCGACTGGGTGCTGCCGATCGTCGGCGACTGGCTGCCGTTCGAGCTCTACATCGAGTTCATCGGCATCATGACCGTGCTCGGCATCGTCACGCTGATGGCGATCCGGCTGCTGAACCTGCCCTCCCGGGCCGGCCGCAAGTCCCGCTTCGCCGGTTCCAAGGCCTGGCAGGCGTACTTCGTCGAATACGTCATCCTCGTCATCGGGCTGGCGATCCTCACCCTGCGCGGCCTCGAAGGCGCGATCCACCACGTCGAGGGCTACGAGGCCGCGTACTTCGTCTCGTATCCGCTCGTGCTCGCCTTCAAGGGCCTCGCGCTCGGCACCCTGCAGAACCTCATCTACTTCACCGCGATGGTGAAGATCGGCGTCTCGCTGATCTGGATGATCACGGTCTCGCTCAACACCAACATGGGTGTCGCCTGGCACCGCTTCCTCGGTTTCCCGAACATCTGGTTCAAGCGGAACGCCGACGGCGCGGTCGCGCTCGGCGCCCTCCAGCCGATGACCAGCGGCGGCAAGGAGATCGACTGGGAGGACCCGGGCGAGGACGACACCTTCGGTGTCTCCCAGGTCGAGCAGTTCTCCTGGAAGGGCATCCTCGACTTCTCCACGTGCACCGAGTGCGGACGCTGCCAGTCGCAGTGCCCCGCCTGGAACACGGGGAAGCCGCTCTCGCCCAAGCTCCTGGTCATGTCCCTGCGCGACCACGCGCACGCCAAGGCCCCGTACCTGCTGGCCGGCGGCGGCAAGGACATGGAGGGCAACGAGAAGGCCTCCGCCGAGGCCCTGAAGGACGTTCCCGCGTCCGCCCTCGCCGAGGCCGAGCGCCCCCTCGTCGGGACGCTCGAGGAGAACGGCGTCATCGACCCGGACGTGCTCTGGTCCTGCACCACCTGCGGTGCGTGCGTGGAGCAGTGCCCCGTCGACATCGAGCACATCGACCACATCGTCGACATGCGCCGCTACCAGGTGATGATCGAGTCCGCGTTCCCGTCCGAGGCGGGCACGATGCTCAAGAACCTGGAGAAGAAGGGCAACCCCTGGGGGCTCGCCAAGAAGCAGCGCGTCGAGTGGACCAAGGAGGTCGACTTCGAGGTCCCGATCGTCGGCAAGGACGTCGAGGACCTCGGCGAGGTCGACTACCTCTACTGGGTCGGCTGCGCCGGCGCACTCGAGGACCGCGCCAAGAAGACCACGAAGGCCTTCGCGGAGCTCCTCCACATCGCGGGCGTCAAGTTCGCGATCATGGGCGGCGACGAGAAGTGCACCGGCGACTCCGCCCGCCGCCTCGGCAACGAGCCGCTGTTCCAGCAGCTCGGCCAGGAGAACGTCGCGATGCTGAACATGGCGTTCGGTGAGGATGACGAGGACGACTCGACGAAGAAGGCCAGGTCCGCGAAGAAGATCGTCGCGACCTGCCCGCACTGCTTCAACACGATCGCGAACGAGTACCCGCAGCTCGGCGGCGAGTACGAGGTCATCCACCACACGCAGCTGCTCCAGCACCTGGTGGACGAGGGCAAGCTGATTCCGGTGACGCCGGTCGAGGGTCTGATCACGTACCACGACCCCTGCTACCTGGGCCGGCACAACAAGATCTACACGCCCCCGCGCGAGATCATCGCCAAGGTGCCGGGTCTGCGGAACGAGGAGATGCACCGCCACAAGGAGCGCGGCTTCTGCTGCGGCGCCGGTGGTGCCCGGATGTGGATGGAGGAGCGGATCGGCAAGCGCATCAACAACGAGCGCGTCGACGAAGCCCTCTCGCTCAACCCGGACATCGTCTCCACGGCCTGCCCGTTCTGCCTCGTCATGCTGACCGATTCGGTCAACGGCAAGAAGAACGAAGGCCAGGCGAAGGAATCGATCCAGGTGGTCGACGTGTCGCAGCTGCTGCTGGAGTCGGTGAAGACACCCGCCGACCCGGCGGACGAGCCGGAGACGGCCGGCCGGCCGGAACCGGAGCCGGTGAAGTAACCCTCACCCGCCGCACGGAAGCGGCCGGATCTGCCTCGGGGGCAGGACCGGCCGCTTCCGTGCGTCCGGCCCCGTGGCCCAGGGTGAGGCGGACCCCTCGGGGAGCCCCTGGGGGATGTCACAGGTAGGCCGCAAAGGCGCCCCTGTTCGCCCGGCCCACACCCCGCACCCACATGGACCAGGTACGTTCGACGTGTGGCTGGATTCAGGATCGGACGCGGCCGGGACAACCGCACACCGCAACAACACCCGCAGCAGCAACAGCCGTACGGCGCGCAGGCACCATCGCCGCCCTACGGCCGTCAGTCGTGGCCCCCGGCAGGAGGCGGCGGCGCATCGCGCGGCGGCCCCCAGGGCGCCCCGTACGGCGGCGGGCACGGTGGCAACGGACACGGGGGTGGGCACGGGCACGGAGGCGGGCGCGGAGGCGGGCACGGCGAACCGGAGTACTTCGGCGACCCGTACCAGCAGCCCGCGCAGCACGACCCGTACGCCAACGCGCCTGGACACACCCAGGCGTTCAGCATCGGCGAGGACGCGTACGGCGACGGGAACACCTACCAGGCCGGCCAGGCCCCCGCGCAGCCCTCGGGCCCGCGGCTGCCCTGGAAACAGCTGCTGACCGGCATCGTGATGCGCCCCGGGCCGACGTTCTGGCAGATGCGCGACTACCCCGTCTGGGGCACCGCGGTCGTCGTCACGTTCGTCTACGGGCTGCTCGCCCTCTTCGGCTTCGACCAGGCCCGCGACGAGGCGATCCACGCGGAGGTCTCCACGGCCGCCCCGTACGTCATCTTCACGGGCATCGGCTTCGTCATCGGTGGCCTGGTCCTCGGCGCGGTGACCCACACCCTGGCCCGTCAGCTCGGCGGCACGGGTTCCTGGCAGCCGACCGTGGGCCTGTCGATGCTGATCATGTCCATCACGGACGCGCCACGACTGGTCTTCGCCCTGTTCCTGGGCGGCGAGAACTCCCTGGTCCAGATCCTCGGATGGGTCACCTGGCTGGCGGCAGGAGCGCTTTTCACCTCGATGGTGAGCAAGTCGCACGACCTGCCCTGGCCGAAGGCGCTCGGCGCCTCCGCGATCCAGCTGATCGCACTGCTGTCGATCATCAAGCTCGGCACGATCTGACCCGCACACGAGAAAAGGGGCTTCCGGTGCCTGGCACCGGGAGCCCCTTTTTCGATGTCGTTTTCGCGCATTCTCTACGAATCGAGAATCTGCCCTTCGCGACGCACGACGGGCTTTTCCACGCTCCACGGGAAGTTGATCCACTGATCGGTCTTCTTCCACACGTACTCGCACTTCACGAGCGACTGCGACTTCTCGTAGATGACCGCGCTGCGCACCTCGGCGACATGGTCGACACAGAAATCGCGCACCAGCTTCAGCGTCTTGCCGGTGTCGGCGACGTCGTCGGCGATCAGCACCTTCTTGCGCGTGAAGTCGATCGCGTTCGGGACGGGCGCCAGCATGACGGGCATTTCCAGGGTGGTGCCCACGCCGGTGTAGAACTCCACATTCACCAGGTGGATGTTCTTGCAGTCCAGGGCGTATGCCAGACCACCGGCGACGAAGACTCCGCCGCGCGCGATGCTCAGCACGACGTCCGGCTCGTAGCCGTCGTCGGCGACCGCCTGGGCCAGCTCGCGCACGGCGGTCCCGAAGGCCTCGTACGTCAGATTCTCCCGCATCTCACCAGCCATGCCGTATCACACCTGAGTCCGATGGAAATTCAGGAAGGACCGCGAGGCGGTCGGCCCGCGCTGGCCCTGGTAACGCGATCCGTAACGCTCGGATCCGTAGGGGAATTCGGAGGACGAGGACAGCCGGAACATACACAGCTGCCCGATCTTCATTCCCGGCCAGAGCTTTATCGGCAACGTCGCCAGATTCGACAGCTCCAGCGTCACGTGACCCGAGAAACCAGGGTCGATGAAGCCGGCCGTCGAATGCGTCACCAGCCCGAGCCTCCCCAGCGAGCTCTTCCCCTCCAGCCGCGACGCGAGGTCGTCGGGAAGCGAGATGACCTCGTACGTCGAGGCCAGGACGAACTCCCCCGGGTGCAGGATGAACGGCTCGTCGCCCTCCGGCTCGACCTGACGGGTCAGGTCGACCTGCTCGACGGCGGGATCGATATGCGGATAGCGGTGGTTCTCGAACACCCGGAAGTAACGGTCAAGCCGCACGTCGATGCTCGAGGGCTGCACCATCGAAGCGTCGAACGGATCAATGCGAACCCGCCCGGCATCGATCTCGGCCCGGAGGTCCTTATCTGAGAGAAGCACGGTCCGAGGATACGCAGAACGCGCGGGCCGACCCCAACCGGACCGTCCCGCGCGCCTGACTCACCTATGTCCTGGTTCTGCCTGCCGCGACTACCGCCGCTCGAACGACACAGGCACCGCCTGCCGCAACCGCGCGCAGCGCGGGCAGCGGATGAGCCGCCCGGGGCCGATCCGGTCGGACCCGAGCTGCTGCATCGGGAACGACGAGGTAGCGAAAACATGCCCTTCGGCACAGCGGACGACGGTGCGCTCCATCGGATCCATCAAGTCCCTTCCCCAACAAGCCATGGACGAGACCGCCACATTAGGGGATGAACAGGACGCCACTTCACACGGCACTCCGACCACCCACGCTACGCCCCCAACTCCCGCCACCCACACCCGCATCCACGCTCACGTCCACGCTCCGGAACAACACGCAGGCCCCGCGGCGAAGACGCCGGGGGCCTGGGATGGGGTACAGTGTGGGCGTTGCACTGCCGGTCATCGGCGCGCTTCGCGGGTGTAGTTTAATGGTAGAACATGAGCTTCCCAAGCTCAGAGCGCGAGTTCGATTCTCGTCACCCGCTCCACGACTAAGGCCCTGGTCAGAAACCAGGGCCTTGTTTGTTGTCTAGACCACCCAGGGTGCTCCGTGCCCTCCTTGCGCCCTAACGACCTTGGGGGAATTAGTGATCGTCCCGGTCGGGCCGTGACATGAGAAGGACCGCACGGGTTAGGTGAGTTGTGAAGCTTTCCTGGGCC
>NZ_JBHVCT010000089.1:0-24871 GCF_042803195.1 Streptomyces sp. NPDC057428 | reverse complement strand
CAGGCAACCTCTGGATGCCACCCATCGCACAGACCACCTGACCAGCCACTCTCACCAACCGTCACCGATCAGGCGCATTCCTTCTGAATGCGTACCATTTTTCGAGGACGCTTGGTAACCCGGCGGACGTGCCAGCGGCGGTACCGGAGCCGGTACCGCCGCAACTCGTTCCCCGCACCCCTCGCAGCGGGTGACGATCCGCTCCGGGTCTAAGCCGCGCCCCGTTGCAGCGCCTCGCACACTGCGGTGGACTCCCTGACGCCCAGTTCGACGGATCGTCCGCAGTGGGCGATCCACGCAGCCATACCCTCGGGCCGCCCCGAGAGATATCCCTCGAACGCCGCCACGTACGACGCGCGCCCCTGCTCGGCGTGACCGACTTCAGCGGGGCAGATCGACTTCGGATCGAGACCACTACCGACCAACACGATCCGTTCAGCGGTCCGGGCGACCAGACCGTTGTGGGAGCCGAAGGGCCGCAGGGCCAGAAGCTCACCGTGGACGACCGCAGCGGTCACCAGAGCCGGCGCGGCACTTCCGCTGATGATCAGATGCGACAGCCCCTCAAGCCTCCCGGAAACCTCGCCCGCATCGGGAAGCGGCGCTTCGATCACAGATTCCTCCACCGGCTCACCCGAGAGTCGAGGCCGGCCGACGCTGTCATCAGGCGCGGCTCCGCCCGCAGCAACAAGATGCAGACGGGCAAGCACCCGGAGTGGTGACTGGCGCCAGATGGAGAGCAGCTGCCCCGCTTCCGCCGTGAGCCGGAGGGCGGCACCGACGGTGCGCGCCTCGGGCTCACCACTGAAATCCGTACGCCTGCGGACCTCTTCAAGGTTCCAGTCGGCATTCGAGAGCGCAGCCGAGCCTCGCGCTCCGCGCAGGGCCGCTTCCGCGGTGACCTCGTTGCTGCGGCGCCGCATCACTCGATGGCCGTAGACCCGGTCCACCGCCTTGCGGACGGAGTCCACCGCGCCGGTGACACCCGGCAGGGCACCCAGGGCGGCGAGCGGGTCCGAGGGAGTCGTACTCATAAGTAGGGAGGCTACGCGTCCCCTGCGCCGATACCGCCGTGGAGTGTCCTTCTTCACGAAGGTTGAACACATGGAGCGATCAGCACGCTACCGTAGGTGAACATGAAGATCGCTTTCGTGGGGAAGGGCGGCAGCGGCAAGACGACGCTGTCCTCGCTCTTCATCCGCCACCTCGCCGCCAACGAAGCCCATGTCGTCGCCGTGGACGCCGACATCAACCAGCACCTCGGAGCCGCCCTCGGTCTGAGTGAGCATGAGGCCTCCGCGCTGCCTGCTATGGGATCCCAGCTACCCCTCATCAAGGACTACCTCCGCGGAACGAATCCGCGCATCACCTCCTCGGCAACGATGATCAAGACGACGCCGCCGGGGCAGGGGTCGCGGCTGCTGCGCGTCCGCGAGGACAACCCGGTCTATGAGGCCTGCGCCCGCACGGTCACGCTCGACGACGGGGAGATCCGGCTGATGGTCACCGGGCCGTTCAGCGAGTCCGATCTCGGAGTCGCGTGCTACCACTCGAAGGTCGGCGCGGTCGAGCTCTGCCTCAACCACCTGGTCGACGGCCCGGACGAATATGTAGTGGTGGACATGACGGCCGGTTCGGACTCGTTCGCGTCCGGGATGTTCACGCGTTTCGACATGACCTTTCTCGTCGCCGAGCCGACCCGGAAAGGCGTGTCCGTCTACCGCCAGTACAAGGAGTACGCGCGCGATTTCGGGGTCGCGCTGAAGGTGGTCGGCAACAAGGTGCAGAGCCAGGACGACCTCGACTTCCTGCGCGCGGAGGTCGGTGAGGACCTACTGGTCGGTGTCGGCCATTCCAACTGGGTGCGCACGATGGAGAAGGGCCGGCCTGCACCGTTCGACCTGCTGGAGGCGGACAACCGGATGGCTCTGCAGGCTCTGCAGAATGCCGCGGAGGACTCGTACGAGCTGCGCGACTGGGAGCGCTATACCCGCCAGATGGTCCACTTCCACCTGAAGAACGCGGAGAGCTGGGGCAACGAGAAGACGGGCGCCGACCTGGCTGCCCAGGTCGACCCCGCCTTCGTCCTGCATGAACACCGCATGGATGCGGGCGTTGCCCAGTCGGTCTGAACGTACGAGGAAGGCGACGGGTCAGCCCTGTCCGGCGTTTCCTTCGCCACCCACGCCTGCCGGCTGACGGTCCGGCCCGGCAGGCGCGGCGCTCCCTGGGGCGTTGCCCCGAGCCGCGCCCGCGAGGAAGGGACCCCATCCCGGCTTGGGCGTCTGGCCCACCTTCAGCGTCTCAAGCCTGGCGAGTGTCGCGGGGTCCTGCGCGTCGAGCCAGTCGGCGAGTTGACGGAAGGAGACACATTGCACATCCTGCTTGGTACACACGGTCTTGATCGTCTCCTCGATGGCACGCATGTACGTGCCACCGTTCCAGGATTCGAAGTGGTTACCGATAATCAGCGGGGCCCGGTTTCCGTTGTAGGAGCGGTCGAACGCCTGAAGCAGACCGTCGCGCATCTGGTTTCCCCAGTACGCGTGCTTGGCCGGATCACCCTGTGTCGTGCCGGACTGGTTGAACATGAAGTTGTAGTCCATCGACAGCGTTTCGAACGCCCGGCCCGGCACGGGGACGAGCTGCAGCGGGAGGTCCCAGAGTCCGTCCTTCTTCGAAGGCCAGACCTGGTTGCCGATGCCGCTGGAGTCATAGCGGAAGCCCATCGTCCGTGCTGCCGCAACCATGTTCTTCTGTCCCTCGAGGCAGGGAGTGCGGGCGCCGACGAGCTCCTTCTCGTAGTCGAAGGGCAGCGGTGCTTCGGCCTTGAGGGCCGGGACGTTGGTCTTCCAGCTCTTCACGAACGACTTCGCCTGGCTGATCTCGCTCTTCCACTCATCGACGGACCAGGTGCCGACGCCCCCGTCCGGGCCGCAGAAGTGCCCGTTGAAGTGGGTGCCGATCTCGTTGCCGTCCAGCCATGCGGCCCGGAGTTCGGTCAGGGTATTGCGAATTCCCTCGGCGTCGTTGAACCCGATGTCCGAGCGGCCCGCCGCATGCTGCGGCGGATCGTAGAGTGACTTCTTCTCCTCCGGCAGGAGGTAAACGCCGCTGAGGAAGTACGTCATTTTCGCGTCGTACTTCTTGGAGACGGCCCGGAAATGCGAGAACAGCTTCTGACTGTCCTCGCCCGCGCCGTCCCAGGAGAACACCACGAACTGCGGCGGCTTCTGACCGGCTTTCAGGCGCTTCATCGCGGGGAGCTTCGGCTGAGCCCCGGTAAAGGCAGTGGAACCGTCACCGATGAGGGTGACCGCCGCCTTCGGCGCCGCGGCCGGCGAGTTGCCTTCCGCCGGCTTCTTTCCGGCACCGGGGCCCGCGGCCCCTGTGCCGAGGCCCGAGCAGCCGGCCAGGCCGGCAATCAGCGCCGTGACCACGGCGCCCAGGGCGATTCGCTTCGCGACGGCCATCATCCGTCCACCCTCTTCCTTGCAGGAGGTCGCGCGCCTTAGCGCCGACACGGCGCGGCCAACCTCACACGCGGAGCTGCGGGAACCAGTACGACAAGCCGGATGAAAAGCTGCTTATTCACTTGAACGAGTGACCAAATGGGCTATTTGCTCGAAAACATGGACAGCACTCTTTACTCTCCATTACGATTCGTTTACTGAGAGTTGGAACATCCCGCCGCTTCACCCCACCGCCGCACGCCGTGATCCACGGCCGCCGTCACTCGCATACCGCGACCGCGATGCCCCGGAGGAGACGGGAACATGTCTGCCTGCGTCCCTACCCGCAATGACCACTCACCCCGCAGTTCGCGCCTGTCCCGGGTGTCGGGCTTCAAGCGGCCCCACGGTTCACCGCCCCGCCGCGGACGTTTCCGCGTCTCCGGTGCCGACCTGTCCGCGTCGATCACCGTCTTCCTCATCGCCGTTCCCATGTCGCTCGGCCTGGCTGTGGCGATGGACGCCCCCTTGGCGGCCGGGTTGGTCTCGGCGGCGATCGGTGGCATCGTCGCCGGGCTCCTCGGGGGCACCCCCCTCCAAGTCAGTGGCCCGTCCGCGGGACTGACGGTAGTGACGGCCGAGTTGATTCAGATCTACGGGTGGCGCACCACCTGTGCGATCACCGTCGGCGCAGGGCTCCTGCAGATTCTGCTCGGTTCGCTGAGAGCCGCCCGTAGCGCCTTGGCAGTCAGCCCCGCCATCGTGCACGGCACGCTCGCGGGCATCGGCGTGGCGATCGCGCTCGCTCAGGTCCACATCGTGCTCGGCGGAGCGCCCCAGAGTTCCGCACTCGACAACGCGCTTTCACTCCCGTCCCGCCTGGCGCAGTCCGAGCCTGCCGCCCCCCTCGTCGGCGCGCTGACGATCGCCCTTCTGATCGGGTGGCCGCGTATGCCAGGCCGGATCGGAGCGATGACTGGAAGGATTCCGGCCGCGCTCGCCGCCGTCGCCGTCGCGACGGTCGTAGCCGCCGTGGCCACGCCGGAAATCGCCCGGGTCGACCTGCCGTCATGGCGCTCGCACGTGCTGCCCGAGGTGCCTCACGGCCCTGTGGCCGCCTTGGCGACCGCGGTGTTCACCGTCATGCTCGTCGCGAGCCTGGAGTCCCTCCTGGCCGCTGTCTCCGTGGACAAGATGTCCGCCGACCGGGCGGCGTCGGCGCCGGCGGACGGGGCGGCACCCCCGAGGCCGGTCAAGCGCTCCGATCTCGACCGGGAACTGCGAGCCCAGGGCGTCGCCAACACACTGTCAGGACTTGTCGGAGGACTGGCGGTGTCCGGTGGTGCGGTGCGCAGTTCCGCGAACGTGCGGGCGGGCGCGGAGAGCCGCGCTGCCACGGTGCTGCACGGCGTATGGGTGCTGCTGTCGACCGCTCTGCTGGTCACGGCGCTCGAATGGATTCCTCTGGCCGCGCTCGCCGCTCTGGTGATGGTGGTCGGCATCCAGATGGTCAGCTTCGCCCACATCCGCAAGGTCCATAAACACCGCGAATTCCTGGTGTACGGGGCCACCATCACCGGCGTGCTCCTCACCGGCGTGCTCGAGGGGGTGGCGATCGGCATCGTCGTGGCGGTAGCCGTCGCCCTTCACCGGCTGGCCCGCACAAGAATCACGGTGACGGAGCAGGGGGGCCGCTACCTGGTGGCTGCTCGTGGACAGCTGACCTTCCTCGCAGTACCACGGCTGAGCCGCACCCTCGGCCGGCTACCGCACGGGGTCGACGCCGTGGTCGAGTTGGACGGCTTCTTCATGGACCACGCGGCCTACGAGACGATCCAGGACTGGTACGCGGCTCAGACCGCGATGGGTGGCCGGATCGAGTTCACCGGACGTTCCGGAGGCCGGATCGCCGAGCCGGCGTCGGCAGCCCACTCCTGCTGCCGGCCGTGGACACCCTGGCGCAATCATCACTGTCACGACCGCGTGCCGGGGGCCCTTCCCACACCCGCCGTCACCGTCTCGCCCGCGGTCCCGAAGAAGCCTCCCACGACCCTGTCGGCCAACCCGGCCGAGCGGCAGGGCGGGCATCGGCTCCTCAGTGGCCTCAGCTCCTTCCAGCGCACCACGGCACCTCTGGTCCGTGAGGAACTGGCCCGTCTGGCGGCCGAGGGGCAGCGGCCCTCCCAGCTCTTCATCACGTGCGCCGACTCCCGCCTGGTCACGAGCATGATCACTGCGAGCGGGCCCGGCGATCTCTTCACCGTGAGGAACGTCGGAAACCTGGTGCCCCCGCCGGGCACCGCAGAGGCTGCCAACGACGACTCGGTGGCTGCCGCGATCGAGTACGCCGTGGACGTGCTGGGGGTGGAGTCCATCACCGTCTGCGGCCACTCCGGATGCGGAGCCATGCAGGCCCTGCTGGGGGCAGCCCCGGAGACACCCAGTACACCTTTGTGGCGTTGGCTGCGGCATGGACTGCCGAGTCTGGACAGGATGCGTTCGCGTCACCACTCCTGGGCTCGCATCGCGGGCAGGATGCCCACGGACGCAGTGGAACAGCTCTGCCTCACGAACGTGGTCCAGCAGCTGGAGCATCTGCGGGCACACGAGTCGGTCGCCCGCAGAC
The DNA here is from genome assembly GCF_042803195.1 of Streptomyces sp. NPDC057428. Classification (NCBI taxonomy): domain Bacteria; kingdom Bacillati; phylum Actinomycetota; class Actinomycetes; order Kitasatosporales; family Streptomycetaceae; genus Streptomyces; species Streptomyces sp. NPDC057428. The sequence goes on along the minus strand of NZ_JBHVCT010000089.1, from coordinate 18,793 downwards.
TGACCACGGGTTCCCTGCAACTGCACGGCATGTACTTCCACGTCGGGGAGGCACAGGCCTATCTGCTGACCGAGGGGGTCAGTTCAGGAACGGGACCTGACGAGGTCTTCGCCAAGGTCGCTCCCGGAGTGGAGTGCGCGGTGGATGACGGTATGGAGGTCCTGATCACACCCGACAGTGCGGTCCGTGCCTGAACCGCTCGCACATCCGGTCCGTGAGACCTAGTGGTCCCGCTTCCGCGGCGCACGTCGAGGCCTGTGGAAGCGGGACATGTGGCCCCGTACACGAGGCACAGGTCTAAACCAATTCCCGGCAGACACTTGTCACCTGGCCGCCAGCCTGATGAGCTGTCCTCCGGGACACAACGGACACCCTGGGAATGGGAGATGTCGTGAGCAACGAAAGCCTGGCCAATCTGCTCAAGGAGGAGCGGCGGTTCACACCGCCTGCCGATCTGGCCGCGAACGCCAACGTGACAGCGGAGGCGTATGAGCAGGCCGAGGCGGACCGGCTGGGCTTCTGGGCCGAGCAGGCCCGTCGCCTGACCTGGGCCACGGAGCCGACCGAGACACTGGACTGGAGCAATCCGCCCTTCGCGAAGTGGTTCGCGGACGGCAAGCTCAACGTCGCGTACAACTGCGTGGACCGGCACGTCGAGGCGGGCAACGGCGACCGTGTCGCCATCCACTTCGAGGGCGAGCCTGGCGACAGCCGCGCGATCACCTACGCGGAGCTGAAGGACGAAGTCTCCCGTGCCGCCAACGCTCTCACCGAGCTGGGCGTCTCCAAGGGGGACCGCGTCGCGGTCTATCTGCCGATGATCCCGGAGGCTGCCGTCGCGATGCTGGCCTGCGCCCGCATCGGTGCCGCGCACTCGGTGGTCTTCGGCGGGTTCTCCGCTGACGCCATCTCGGCCCGTATCCAGGACGCCGACGCCAAGGTGGTCATCACCGCCGACGGCGGTTACCGTCGCGGCAAGCCATCCGTTCTCAAGCCCGCCGTCGACGCCGCCGTCTCCCGTATCGACAGCGTCGAGCACGTCCTCGTGATCCGGCGCACCGGACAGGACACCGCCTGGACCGAGGGCCGTGACGTCTGGTGGCACGAGATCACCGCCCGGCAGCCGGCCGACCACACCCCTGAGGCGTTCGACGCTGAGCATCCGCTGTTCATCCTGTACACCTCGGGTACCACGGGTAAGCCGAAGGGCATTCTGCACACCTCTGGCGGCTACCTGACCCAGGCGGCCTACACGCACCACGCGGTCTTCGACCTCAAGCCCGAGTCCGACGTGTACTGGTGCACCGCCGACGTGGGCTGGGTGACCGGGCACTCCTACATCGTCTATGGTCCGCTGGCCAACGGCGCGACGCAGGTCATGTACGAGGGCACGCCGGACACCCCGCACCAGGGGCGCTTCTGGGAGATCGTCCAGAAGTACGGCGTCAGTATCCTCTACACCGCGCCGACCGCGATCCGTACGTTCATGAAGTGGGGGGACGACATCCCCGCCAAGTTCGATCTGTCATCCCTGCGCGTCCTGGGTTCGGTCGGTGAGCCGATCAACCCCGAGGCGTGGGTCTGGTACCGCAAGCACATCGGCGCCGACACCTGCCCGGTCGTGGACACCTGGTGGCAGACCGAGACCGGCGCGATGATGATCTCGCCGCTTCCCGGAGTCACGGCCACCAAGCCCGGTTCCGCTCAGCGGGCCCTGCCCGGCATAAGCGCGACCGTTGTCGACGACGAGGCCAACGAGGTACCCGACGGCGGGGGCGGCTATCTCGTCCTCACCGAGCCGTGGCCGTCGATGCTCCGCACCATCTGGGGCGACGACCAGCGCTTCATCGACACCTACTGGTCGCGCTTCGAAGGCAAGTACTTCGCGGGCGACGGCGCCAAGAAGGACAACGACGGGGACATCTGGCTGCTCGGCCGGGTCGACGACGTCATGCTCGTATCCGGACACAACATCTCCACCACCGAGGTCGAGTCCGCTCTCGTCTCACACCCGTCGGTGGCCGAGGCGGCAGTGGTCGGCGCCAACGACGAAACGACCGGCCAGGCCATCGTCGCCTTCGTCATCCTGCGCGGCACCGCCACCGCATCCGAGGAACTGGTAGCGGAACTCCGCAACCACGTCGGCACCACCCTCGGTCCGATCGCCAAGCCCAAGCGGGTCCTGCCGGTCGCCGAACTGCCCAAGACCCGGTCGGGCAAGATCATGCGGCGCCTCCTGCGCGACGTCGCCGAAAACCGCGAGCTCGGAGACGTCACGACACTCACCGACTCCTCGGTCATGGCCCTCATCCAGACACAGCTCCCCACGGCGTCCTCCGAGGACTGATCGCGGGCTGTCCGCGGGCTTGGACACAACGGAACGCGACGCGGACCCGCCACGAGCAACGTGGACGACCGACCCGGCCGACGCGGACGGAACCGGCCCGCGTTCGACACGCGTTCCGCTGATACCGCCAGGAGGGGCACCCGGCACCGCCGGGTGCCCCTCCTGCTGCCTGAGCGGGGCGGTACACCGAGCGCGGGGCACAGAGGGACAAGCGACGGGCACAAAGGGACAGCCCGCACGCGAGCGGACAGCGGACACGCAAGAGATACGCGCCCGCCGCAGAGCGGATGGCACCGGATCCGGATAGCGTTCCGATCACCCCTCTGGTGTGGCGGCCCCGCCGACGGAGCATGGCGAGCAGACGCTCTCACCTCCTGTCGGACGCGCTCGCCCAGGACGTGCTCGCCCAGGACGTGCTCACCGCAGCAGGCGTGTCGCTTCGGGCCAGGAGCGTTACGATCGCTCAAGCGTGCAGCACATACACGTGAGCCGCGCGTGCGGCGACAACTTCATATGACATCTCCACAGGGGCGCCGGGAAGTCTGGTCGGCAGGTGAATCCGCCATGCGTGAATCCGCCATGCCACAAATGCCGCAAGCCGACCCGGAGGTTTCTCTCGTGGCCCCGCCCGCTCCCCAGTCCGATCGCCGCAGCACCCTGTTCGGCCGACTCCCACTGCCCGAGCGGAACTACGTCGCAGAAGCGCTGCGCACCGAGACGGTCGGCGGCGTCATCCTGCTGGCCGCCGCCGTCGCCGCGCTGATCTGGGCCAACGTCTACGGCTCGGCCTACATCTCGGTCAGCGAGTTCCACTTCGGTCCGGAGTCCCTGGGTCTGGACCTCTCGGTGGCCCACTGGGCGTCCGACGGGCTCCTTGCCGTCTTCTTCTTCGTCGCAGGCGTCGAACTGAAACGAGAACTGGTCGCCGGTGAGCTCCGTGATCCCCGCGCAGCGGCCCTGCCCGTCGCGGCGGCACTGTGCGGCATGGCCGTCCCAGCGGTCGTCTACGCCCTGACCGCCTGGCTCGGTGGAGGGGCCACCACCGGCTGGGCGGTGCCCACGGCCACGGACATCGCGTTCGCGCTCGCCGTCCTCGCGGTCATCGGCACCTCACTGCCGGCGGCGCTGCGGGCTTTCCTCCTGACACTCGCGGTCGTCGACGACCTCTTCGCCATCCTCATCATCGCGGTCTTCTTCACCGAGGACATCGACTTCCTTGCGCTCGGCGGGGCGTTCGTCGGCCTTGCCGTGTTCTACCTGCTGCTGCGCACCGGAGTGAAGGGCTGGTACATCTACCTCCCCCTGGCGCTGGTGGTCTGGGGGCTGATGTACAACAGCGGCATCCATGCCACGATCGCCGGCGTCGCCATGGGGCTCATGCTCCGCTGCACCAGGCGTGAGGGCGAGACGCATTCCCCCGGGGAGCGCATCGAGCATGTGGCCCGCCCCGTGTCGGCCGGTGTCGCCGTTCCGTTGTTCGCGCTCTTCTCGGCCGGTGTCATCCTCAAGGGTGATGCTCTCGCCGGTGTGTTCACCCGGCCCGAAACCCTCGGAGTGGTCCTCGGTCTTGTCGTCGGCAAGACCGTGGGCATCTTCGGCGGCACCTGGCTCGTCACCCGCTTCACCAAGGCGCGGCTGAACGAGGATCTGGCCTGGGCGGACGTCTTCGCAGTGGCCACACTGGCCGGCATCGGTTTCACCGTTTCGCTCCTCATCGGCGAACTCGCGTTCGCCGGAGACGAGGACATGATCAACGAGATCAAGGCAGCGGTGCTCATCGGTTCCCTGATCGCGGCCATAGTCTCCGGTGTACTGCTCAAACTCCGGGTACGCAGATACAGGGCCCTGTACGACGCGGAGGAGCTCGACGAGGACGGATCGGGGATTCCCGACGTGTACGAGCAGGACGACCCCGAGTACCACCTGCGCATGGCCGCGCTCTACGAGCGGAAGGCCGCGGAACATCGCCGCCTTGCCGAACAGGCGGGGGCAGCGAGCAGCAAGCCGGACAGTCCGGCATGATCGGACTTCGGATGTACGCAAGAGGAGAGGGAGTCAGGGATGAGCGACCCCGGCAACTACGCGGGCAGCACCGACCGTAGTATCGGCCAGCTGTTCGCTTCGGCGACGGCCGAGATGTCCGCGCTGGTGCACGACGAGATCGCGCTGGCGAAGGCCGAGGTGCGTCAGGACGTCAAGCGCGGTGTGATCGGCAGCGTGGCGTTCATCGTCACCGGCGTGCTGATCCTCTTCGCGATTCCTGTGCTGAGCTTCGCCGCGGCCTACGGAATCCACAATCTCGGGCTCGGTCTCGCCTGGTCGTTCCTGATCGTGGGCGGTGCGTTCATCCTGTTGGGCGTGCTGCTCGCCCTCTTCGGGCGGGCCAAGTTCAAGAAGGTCAAGCCGCCGGAGAAGTCCATCGCTTCGGCCAAGCAGACCGCTGCGGTGCTGCAGGGCGTCAAGCCGCACCCCCGCCCGTCCGTGACTACGGTTGCGATCGAACAGGCCCAGGGCAGTTCGATCGCCGACCGGGCGGTCGAGGGCCGTCCGGTCCTGGACAAGCCCGCCGCTGTGACACGCTCATCCACATGACCGACCCCGATTTCAGCGCGTCCGGCCCGGTTGGCCCGTTGGGAGCGGCCGCCGGTTCCGGTGGCCCCGTCCGTATCGAAGGGCCCTGGACCCACCGCGATGTGGCGGCCAACGGCGCACGTTTCCACATCGCCGAGCTCGGTGACGGGCCGCTGGTGCTGCTGCTGCACGGCTTCCCGCAGTTCTGGTGGACCTGGCGCCATCAGTTGACCGCCCTGGCCGACGCCGGATACCGCGCGGTGGCGATGGACCTGCGCGGAGTCGGTGGCAGCGACCGTACGCCCCGGGGCTACGACCCGGCCAACCTTGCGCTCGACGTCACCGGGGTCATCCGCTCGCTCGGCGAGCCTGACGCGGCCCTGGTGGGTCACGACATGGGCGGTTACCTCGCCTGGACGGCAGCCGTGATGCGCCCCAAGCTGGTGCGGCGGCTCGTGGTGTCGTCGATGCCGCATCCGCGGCGCTGGCGTTCCTCGATGGTGTCCGATCTCGCTCAGTCCCGGGCCGGCTCGCACGTGTGGGGTTTCCAGCGCCCGTGGGTTCCGGAGCGTCAGCTCGTCGCGGACGAGGCCGCGTTGGTTGCCCGGATGATCCGTGACTGGTCAGGCCCCCGCACCCCCGGGTTCCCCGATGATGCGACGGTGGACGTGTACCGCCGGGCGATGTGCATCCCGTCGACTGCGCACTGCTCGATCGAGCCGTACCGCTGGATGGTCCGCTCCCTGGCGCGTCCGGACGGCGTCCAGTTCAACCGCAGGATGAAGCGCCCGGTGCGCGTGCCGACGCTGCACCTGCACGGTTCGCTGGATCCGGCGATCAGGACGCGTAGTTCCGCGGGATCTGGCGAGTACGTCGAGGCACCGTACAGGTGGCGACTTTTCGACGGTCTGGGTCACTTCCCCCACGAGGAGGATCCGGTCGGGTTCTCGACCGAACTCGTCAACTGGCTCAAGGACACTGAGCCCGACCGGTGACCGATGGGCACACGTGTCTGACGAACAGCCACTTGCCTGCCGCATAAGCCAATTGGCTGACTCGCACGCGATTACCGACCTTGAGTCGAGGGCAGACGTCGGGGTATGGGCTGGACGCGCGACTTCAGTGACGCAGCACGCAACCGCCGCTCGACCGCTCCTGCTGGTCCGAGCATTCACGAGGGGGGCGGCTCCCGGAGCCGGGTGCACGATGTGAAGGATTTTCACGATCTCCGACTGGGAATTCCGCGCATCCTGACGCGCCGGGCGCGCTGGGTGTCGGCGCGGCTCCGTCATCCCCGCGGATGACGGGCACGCCTCCGTAACACACACCACGCACAGGCCCCGGACCTCCAAGTTCCGGGGCCTGTGCGTGACGGCGTACCGGCGGGCGCCGCTCCCGGATCTCGTCCGGATACGGTTCCCCGCTTCGTTCGGCCGGGCTACCCCGTCTGAGGTCCTCACCGCCGAGGAGACGCCGCTTCCGGGCACCTCACATGCCCTCCCCGGTCCGGGGAGGGCACACGGCTCTCAGAGAGCGCATCCCTGACTGTCGACGTGCTGGGCCGACGACTTGCCGAGGTCGATGTCCTGACGGATCTCGTCGGCGGTCAGTGCGTACCCCGTGTCCGGGTCGTCGAGCGACTTGGCGAACACCACTCCGTAGACCTTGCCCTCGGGGGTGAGCAGCGGGCCACCCGAGTTGCCCTGGCGCACGGTCGCGAACAGTGAGTACACATCGCGCCGCACGGTGCCCCGGTGATAGATGTCGGGGCCGTTGGCGTCGATGCGGCCCCGGATACGCGCGGAGCGCACGTCGTAGGCGCCGTTCTCCGGGAAGCCGGCGACGATGGCGCTGTCGCCGCTCTCCGCGTCGTCCTCCGTGCCGGTGAAGCGCAGCGGCTCGGCGTCGAGATCGGGTACGTCCAGTACGGCGATGTCGCGCTGCCAGTCGTAGAGCACGACCCTGGCGTCGTACAGGCGGCCTTCGCCGCCGATCTGCACGGTCGGCTCGTCGACGCCGCCGACCACGTGCGCGTTGGTCATCACCCGGCGGTCGGAGAACACGAAGCCGGTGCCTTCGAGGACCTTGCCACAGCCGGGCGCCATGCCGACGACCTTGACGATGGACTTCTTCGCGCGGGCGGCGACAGGGCTGCCGACCAGCGCCGGATCCGGAGGCTCCACCTCGGTGATGGGCTCGTTGGCGAAGGGACTGAAGACCTGCGGGAAGCCGTTCTGCGCGAGGACGGAGGAGAAGTCGGTGAACCAGTTGGACGCCTGAGCGGGCATCACCCGGGAGACACCGAGCAGCACCGAGGAGCTGCGGACCTCCTTGCCCAGGGTCGGCAACGACGTACCCGCCAGGGCGGAGCCGATCAGCCAGGCGACGAGCAGCATGGCCACCACGTTCACCAGCGAGCCGCCTGTGGCGTCCAGGGCGCGCGCCGGTGACCAGGTGATGTACCGCCGGAGTCTGCTGCCGAGGTGGGTGGTGAACGCCTGCCCCACCGAGGCGCACACGATCACGATCACGACCGCGACGATGGCGGCGGTGGAGGAGACCTCGGACCCGTCGGTCGCCTGGTCCCAGATGACCGGCAGCAGGTAGACGGCCGCGAGGCCCCCGCCCAGGAACCCGATCACGGACAGGATGCCGACGACGAAACCCTGGCGGTAACCGATGACCGCGAACCACACGGCGCCGACGAGCAGCAGGATGTCGAGCACGTTCACCGTCTATAGCCTCGCAGATTCGTCACCTGGCCCGTCCGGTTGGACGGGGTCCGGGCCAGGCCCGGAACAGCGCAGCACGGGGGTCAGCCTGTCATGCGCGCCAGTCGAGCGGCACCTGCTTGGTCCTGTCCCAGGGGCGTTCCCATCCCGCGTAGTGCATAATCCTGTCGATCACACCGGCTGTGAAGCCCCACACCAGTGCGGATTCGACCAGAAATGCCGGGCCCTGGTGACCACTCGGGTGGACTGCCGTCGCCCGGTTGGCGGGATCCGTGAGATCCGCCACGGGAACCGTGAAGACCCGTGCGGTCTCGGCCGGATCGACGGCGGCCACCGGGCTCGGCGTCCGCCACCAGCCGAGGACCGGCGTGACGACGAAGCCGCTCACCGGGATGTAGAGCCGCGGAAGCACGCCGAAGAGCTGGACACCGCCCGGATCGAGCCCCGTCTCCTCCTCGGCCTCCCGCAGCGCGGCTCGGAGCGGTCCGGTGGTCGTGTGGTCACCGTCCTCGGGGTCGAGAGAGCCGCCGGGGAAGGACGGCTGACCAGGGTGGGAGCGCAGGGAACCGGACCTCTCCATCAGGAGCAACTCCGGACCGCACTGGCCCTCACCGAACAGGATCAGGACCGCGGACTGGCGTCCCGCACCGCTCTCGGGCGGCAGGAAGCGGCTGAGCTGCCGGGCCCGGACGGTCCGCGCAGCGTGGGCGACTGGGTCGAGCCAGCCCGGCAGCCCGTCCGTGGTGACGGCGATCGCGTCGTCGATGGCCGTGTCCGTCTCCTCTGAGGCCGCCGCGTCAGCGGCACGTGTCTTCTGTGCGTGCGTCATGTGCACCCCCGTCGATCCAACGCCTGTCGTCGGCCGTTTCGTTCCGCACGGGCCCGGCCCGCGGGTCCGGCGCGGGTGGATTCACCCGGCTCCCAGCGGCGGAGCCGGGCTGCCCGGATAGTCCGGGGGAGGGCTGAGGCGCTGCCCCGGATAGCCGCCCATCTCGTACTTCAGGAGCTTCTTCGCCTTCTCCGGATCGGTCTCGCCCTCGCCGTAGGCGGGACAGAGTGACGCGATGGGGCAGGCACCGCAGGCCGGTCTGCGGGAATGGCAGATACGGCGGCCGTGGAAGACCACGCGGTGCGAGAGCATCGTCCACTCGCTCTTCGGGAAGATCGCGGCGATCTCCGCCTCCACCTTCTCCGGGTCCTCCTGCTCGGTCCACTTCCATCGCCGGACCAGCCGGCCGAAGTGGGTGTCCACCGTGATGCCGGGCACTCCGAACGCGTTGCCGAGGACGACGTTGGCCGTCTTGCGCCCGACGCCGGGCAGCTTCACCAGATCCGCGAGGCGGCCCGGCACCTCACCATCGAAGTCGTCCCGCAGAACGGCCGACAGGCCCATCAGGGACCGCGCCTTGGCCCTGAAGAAGCCGGTCGGGCGGATGACCGTCTCCAGCTCCTCCGGTACAGCGGCGGCCATGTCCTCGGGGGTCGGATAGGCGGCGAAGAGCGCGGGGGTGGTCTGGTTGACTCTCAGGTCCGTGGTCTGGGCGGAGAGGACCGTGGCGACCAGGAGCTCGAAGGGATTACGGAAGTCGAGCTCCGGGTGGGCGTACGGATAGACCTCGGCGAGCTCGCGGTTCATCCTGCGGGCGCGGCGGACCATCGCGAGATGCGACTCCGGCTTCGCGGACCTGTTGGCCGATGCCCCGGCCTGCCCCTTCGCGGCATTCTTACCAATTCGCGCACCGTGTTCGCCCACGGCGGAATTCTTGTCTCCCGACACCCCATCAGCCCCCTTCGCCTGCGCTGTCACGGGCGTTCCGGACACCCGGCCAGCCTAGAGCCAGCCGCTGACATCCGCCCCGGTCACCGCGCGTCCGCGCCCGATCGGCCCCCTGCCGTAGGGTCCGGCACGCCCGTGCGTCAAACTGGTTTGTGATCGATCGCACTGTTTTACCGTCCGGCATCATGGAAACCACGCTTCCCTGAACAGGCCGACAAGGAGAGAACTCGTGGACGACGTTCTGCGGCGCGCCCCGCTTTTCGCGGCGCTCGATGACGAGCAGGCCGCGGAGCTCCGCGCCTCGATGAGTGAGGTGACCCTCGCGCGCGGCGACGCGCTGTTCCACGAGGGCGACCCGGGCGACCGCCTGTACGTGGTCACCGAGGGCAAGGTGAAGCTCCACCGCACCTCCCCCGACGGGCGGGAGAACATGCTGGCCGTCCTCGGCCCCGGTGAGCTGATCGGTGAGCTGTCGCTCTTCGACCCTGGTCCGCGCACGGCCACCGCGACCGCTCTCACCGAGGTCAAGCTCCTCGGCCTCGGTCACGGAGACCTCCAGCCCTGGCTGAACGCCCGCCCCGAGGTGGCCACCGCACTGCTCCGTGCCGTCGCCCGCCGGCTGCGCAAGACCAACGACCAGATGTCCGACCTGGTCTTCTCCGACGTGCCGGGCCGTGTCGCCCGGGCGCTCCTCGACCTGTCGCGCCGCTTCGGCGTGCAGTCCGAGGAGGGCATCCACGTCGTACACGACCTCACCCAGGAGGAGCTGGCCCAGCTGGTCGGCGCCTCCCGCGAGACGGTCAACAAGGCACTCGCGGACTTCGCGGGCCGCGGCTGGCTGCGCCTGGAGGCACGTGCCGTGATCCTGCTCGACGTGGAGCGGCTGGCCAAGCGCTCCCGCTGACGCTCCACCGCGTGCGCGGTGCACCGGGTGACACGCCGCCCCTCGATGAGTCACGACCGTCGGAAAAGGCCCCACCGGCCGGTGGGGCCTTTTCCGTGAATCCGGCCGGTCAGATCAGGCCGTGCTCCGTCAGGTACTCCATCTGCGCCCGCACCGACAGCTCCGCCGCGGGCCACAGGGAGCGGTCCACATCCGCGTACACCGCCGCCACCACCTCGGCGGGCGTCCGGTGCCCCGCCTCCACGGCCGTCTCGACCTGTGCCAGACGGTGGGCCCGGTGGGCGAGGTAGAACTCCACCGCGCCCTGAGCGTCCTCCAGCACGGGCCCGTGCCCCGGCAGGACCGTGTGCACCCCGTCGTCGACGGTCAGTGAGCGCAGCCGCCGCAGGGTGTCCAGGTAGTCACCGAGCCTCCCGTCCGGGTGGGCGACGACGGTGGTCCCACGCCCCAGGACCGTGTCCCCCGTCAGCACGGCCCCATCGGCCGGCAGGTGGAAGGACAGCGAGTCCGACGTGTGCCCCGGGGTGGGCACCACCCGGAGTTCGAGTCCGCCGGTCGTGATCACGTCACCCGCCGCGAGCCCCTCGTCCCCCAGGCGCAGCGCCGCGTCCAGGGCCCGCACCTTGGTGCGCGTGAGCTCCGCGAAACGCGCCGCTCCCTCCGCATGGTCGGGGTGTCCGTGCGTGAGCAGGGTGAGCCCCACGCGTCTGCCCGCCCGCTCCGCCGTCTCGATGACGGCCCGCAGGTGTACGTCGTCGAGCGGCCCGGGGTCGATCACGACGGCGAGGTCGGAGTCCGGTTCCGCGACGATCCAGGTGTTCGTCCCGTCCAGGGTCATCGCCGAGGGGTTCGGGGCCAGGACGTTGACGGCGCGGTTGGTGGCGGGACCGGAGACGACCCCGCCGCGGGGCTGTCCCGGCAGTGCGGCCGCGTCGCTCATACGGGTCCGCCACCAGGGGAGCCGCCCGTTGAGGAGGGAGCCGGTCCGTCCCCCGCCGGAACGTGCTTGGTGAACTCGTCGTGCCCCGGCCAGCTCAGCACCAGCTCGTCACCGTCCATGCGGGCCTGTGCGAGTACGGGAGCGAGGTCCTGGGATTCCGCCGCCTTCAGCGCGTCCGCGGCTGTCCCGTACGGCGTCAGCGCCCGCAGGGTGGCCACGGTGGGCGGCATCATCAGCAGTTCGCCCCGGTCGTAGCCGTCGGTGGCCTCACCGGGCCGGATCCAGACCGTGCGGTCGGCCTCGGTCGAGGCGTTGCGTGTGCGCTGCCCCTCCGGGAGTGCGGCGACGAAGAACCACGTGTCGTACCGGCGCGGTTCGAAGGCCGGGGTGATCCAGCGGGCCCACGCGGCAAGCAGGTCCGAGCGCAGCACCAGGCCCCGGCGGTCCAGGAACCCGGCGAAGGAAAGCTCACGGGCGACGAGGGCCTCGCGGTCGGCCTCCCAGCCGGCACCCGTGGTGTCGCTGACGACGGTGTCGGCCGTCGGCCCGGCCAGCAGGACGCCCGCCTCCTCGTACGTCTCCCGGACCGCCGCACAGACGACGGCCTGCGCCTCGGCGGCCGTGTCGACGCCGAGCCGTCGGGCCCAGCCGTCCAGGGACGGTCCTGCCCAGCGCACGAGCCGGTCGTCGTCGCGCGGGTCGACCCCGCCACCCGGATAGGCGTAGGCGCCTCCGGCAAAAGCCATCGAGGTGCGCCGGCGCAGCATGTGGACGGCGGGAGCCCCCTCATCCGGGCCGGACGGGTCGTCCCGGAGCAGCATCACCGTGGCCGCCCGCCGGGGTGTCACAGCCGTCAGCTCGCCGCTGGCGAGGGCCCGGATACGGGCGGGCCATTCCGGTGGGTACCACTGACCGTTCGACATGGCCGGAGGCTATCCGGAACCGCGCCGATGTTCGAGTGGCCCCGGACACCGCCGGCCGTCCCGCGGAGGCGTGAGCCCGCCCGGTCGCGTGACCGGGCGGGCTCAGGGACTCAGCGGCTCAGGGAGATCAGGGAGATCAGTCCTCGACGAGTTCGACCTGGATCTCGACCTCGACGGGCGCGTCCAGCGGCAGCACCGCCACGCCGACGGCGCTGCGGGCGTGCACACCCTTGTCGCCCAGGACGTCGCCCAGCAGTTCGCTCGCACCGTTGATCACGGCCGGCTGACCGGTGAAGTCGGCGGCGGAGGCGACGAAGCCCGTGACCTTCACGACCCGCGCGATCCGGTCCAGGTCACCGGCGACCGACTTCACGGCCGCCAGGGCGTTCAGCGCACAGGTCCTGGCGAGCTCCTTGGCCTCGTCGGCCGTCACCTCGGCGCCGACCTTGCCCGTCACCGCGAGCTTGCCGCCCATCATCGGGAGCTGGCCGGAGGTGTACACGTACACCCCGGAGCGCACCGCCGGCTGATAGGAGGCCAGCGGCGGTACGACATCCGGAAGAGCCAGGCCGAGCTCGGCCAGCTTCGCCTCGACTGCGCCCGCCACTAGGACTTCTCCCGCTTCAGGTAGGCCACGAGCTGCTCGGGGTTGTTCGGGCCGGGAACAACCTGGACCAGCTCCCAGCCGTCCTCGCCCCAGGTGTCCAGAATCTGCTTGGTCGCGTGCACGAGAAGGGGCACGGTCGCGTATTCCCACTTGGTCATGAGCCGACTGTAATGCCTGGCACATGCGGCCTCGTGCGTAGCCTGCCCGCCGACTGGTTAGGCTCGAAGACGTGAGCAGGTTCCAGGTCGTCAGCGGCAAGGGCGGGACCGGTAAGACCACGGTCGCCGCCGCACTCGCGCTCGCCCTCGCGACCGAGGGAAGGCGCACCCTCCTCGTCGAGGTCGAGGGCAGGCAGGGCATCGCCCAGGTCTTCGAGTCCGAGGCCCTGCCCTACGAGGAACGCAGGATCGCGGTGGCGCACGGCGGCGGCGAGGTCCACGCCCTCGCCATCGACGCCGAGCGCGCGCTTCTGGACTACCTCCAGATGTTCTACAAGCTGGGCAGCGCCGGCCGGGCGCTGAAGAAGCTCGGCGCGATCGACTTCGCGACCACCATCGCACCGGGGGTCCGGGACGTCCTGCTGACCGGCAAGGCGTGCGAGGCCGTGCGGCGCAAGGACAAGCAGGGCAGGTTCGTCTACGACCACGTGATCATGGACGCCCCGCCCACCGGCCGCATCACCCGCTTCCTCAACGTGAACGACGAGGTGGCCGGGCTGGCCCGGATCGGCCCGATACACAATCAGGCGCAGGCCGTCATGAGGGTCCTGAAGTCCCCCGAGACGGCGGTCCACCTCGTGACGCTCCTGGAGGAGATGCCGGTCCAGGAGACCGCGGACGGCATCGCCGAGCTGCGGGCCGCGGAACTGCCCGTGGGACGGGTCGTCGTGAACATGGTGCGGCCGCACCTGCTGGACGAGGACGCGCTGCGCACCGCGTCGGGCAGCCGTCGCAAGGAGGTCGCGAAGACGCTCACCCGGGCGGGCGTGACCGGTTCGGCGGGACTCGTACGGCCGCTGATCGCGCAGGCGGCCGAGCACGCCCAGCGCGTCGGTCTGGAACGCGAACAGCGCGCGGTGCTGGCCGGGCTCGGGCTGCCCATGTCCGAGCTCCCGCTGATGGGCGAGGGGGTGAGCCTGTCGGGGCTGTACGAACTGGCCGAGGAGTTCCGCAAACAGGGCGTCGGCGACGAGACCGCGGACGCGTCGGGGCAGAAGCCCAGGGGCGGCGGGCGCCGTGGGACCGGAGAAGGGGTGGGGTCATGACACTGGGCACGGACATCGCACCGGGGCTGGACACCGACGCGCTCCTGGACGATCCGGATATCCGCATCGTCGTGTGCTGCGGATCCGGAGGCGTGGGCAAGACCACGACCGCGGCGGCGCTCGGCGTACGGGCGGCGGAGCGCGGCCGCAAGGTCGTGGTACTCACCATCGACCCGGCCCGCCGCCTCGCGCAGTCGATGGGCATCGACCAGCTGGACAACGTCCCCCGCCGTGTCGAGGACATCGACGGCGCGGGCGAGCTGCACGCCATGATGCTCGACATGAAGCGCACCTTCGACGAGACGGTCGAGGCGCACACGGATGCCGAGCGTGCCCGAGCCATCCTGGAGAACCCCTTCTACCAGTCCCTGTCGGCCGGCTTCGCGGGCACCCAGGAGTACATGGCGATGGAGAAGCTGGGGCAGCTGAGGGCTCGCGACGAGTGGGACCTGATCGTCGTCGACACCCCGCCGTCCCGGTCCGCCCTGGATTTCCTGGACGCGCCGAAACGTCTCGGCTCGTTCCTGGACGGCACGTTCATCCGGGTACTGATCGCGCCGGCGAAGATCGGCGGCCGGGCCGGGATGAAGTTCCTCAACGTCGGGATGTCGATGATGACGGGGACGCTCGGCAAACTCCTCGGCGGGCAGTTCCTCCGCGACGTACAGACCTTCGTCGCGGCGATGGACTCCATGTTCGGCGGATTCCGTACCCGGGCCGACGCGACGTACAAGCTTCTCCAGGCACCCGGTACGGCGTTCCTCGTAGTGGCCACGCCAGAGCGCGACGCGCTGCGTGAGGCCGCGTACTTCGTGGAACGGCTGGCCGCGGAGGAGATGCCGCTGGCCGGCCTGGTCCTCAACCGGGTGCACGGCAGCGAGGCCTCACGGCTCTCCGCCGAGCGGGCGCTGGCGGCCGCAGAAAATCTTGAAGACGTCGGCATTGTGGATCAGACGGCCGGGAAAGCTGGCCTTGGTGACACGGCGGACCCGGTGGTCGCAGTCTCGCCCGGAGCCCCTGAGTCACCGCTCTCCCCCGAGCCCAGCAACGAGCCGCACCGACACGAGCCGACGCAAGCCGACGGGACGTCCCGCGATCGCCGGCGGCGCGCCTCCGGGGCGGAGCGACACGACGGCACGTCGCCCGACCCGTCCGATTCACCCACGCACACGGAAGCAGACCGGCACGACACAACCGCCACGGACGACGTGTCCGTCGAGCATCTGACCGCGGGCCTGCTTCGGCTGCACGCCGAGCGGATGCAGGTCGTCGCGCGCGAGAAGCACACGCGTGACCGCTTCACGGCGCTCCACCCCGAGGTCCCGGTGACCGAGGTGGCCGCGCTGCCCGGTGACGTGCACGACCTCTCAGGCCTCAGGGCCATCGGGGAACGGCTCGCGACCGGTTCTGCTCCGGCCGGAGCTGCTTAGGGACGTCACCGGGCTTCCCCGGGGAAAGCCCGCGCGGCACTACCCCACGGCGGCGAACCTCTCGTGCAGTTCGTCGTCGTGCAGCCCGTCCTCGTCCAGGCCCACTGCTGCGGGCAGCAGACCGGTGGACCGCTCGTATTCACCGCGCGCGGTCTCCAGCAGACGGCGCCAGGACGTGACGGTGGGCCGTCGGCGCAGCAGTGCGCGGCGCTCCCGCTCCGTCATCCCGCCCCACACGCCGAATTCGACGTGATTGTCCAGCGCGTCGGCCAGGCACTCGGTCCGCACCGGACACCCGGTGCACACCGCCTTGGCCCTGTTCTGCGCTGCCCCTTGTACGAACAATTCATCCGGATCGGTAGTGCGGCAGGCTGCCTGCGCACTCCAGTCGGTTACCCAGCCCATGCCGGCGCCGTCCTCTCCCGAATCGAGGCTCCCCCACGGCGGTAGCGGCATATTCACCGCTGCCAGTTGAGGACGTTACGGAAGGTGGCGACAGCACAACACCCCCTTCGGGCCCAATCTTGAATGGCCCGAACGGACTATGCGTACGCGGCAGATCACCCAGGGGAGTGATGCGAGGACATGCGCGACCATCCCGAAAGAATCGGGACAGGATACCCAAGTCGCAACGGACATTCAGCGACACATGAGGCGAATTCGGGAGCGCCTCCGGCCGTGGCTGAAATCCGTGAAGGGCCGCGCACGGGGGTTGATACAAAATCGGACTGCTGTGACAGTTGAGAGCAGCTTAGGCCAATGCCTGCACGCCTGTCCGGCGAATGGGAACCTGGGGCGCCTCGCGTCGCCGTGCCGTCATGTCCGCGGGACGCGCGCCGCAACGCGGCTCGAACGCCATGCCGTCGACGTCACCTGGGGCCGGGCCGTGAGCAGGAAGTCGGCCCGAGCTCCCCCGGATGTCACGGTCTGGTACTCGAACGCTCCGAGGAGCCCCTGCCCCTGCGGATCACCCCTGACTACGGATTAGGCTGCCCTCATGCCAAAGAAGCGCTCAGGCGGGGGTCTCACGACGACCCAGCAGGCCGCCAAGTTCCTCGGTGTCGCCGCACTCTCCGGAGCCGTACTGGCAGGCATCGCGCTGCCGGCAGCCGGCGCACTGGGGCTCGCAGCCAAGGGGACGGTCGAGGGATTCGACGAGATCCCCTCGAACCTCAAGACCCCACCACTGAGCCAGCGGACGACGATCCTGGACAGCAAGGGCAGCACGATCGCCACCGTCTACTCGCGTGACCGCACGGTCGTCCCGCTCAAGGACATCTCCCCGTACATGCAGGACGCGATCGTCGCGATCGAGGACTCGCGCTTCTACGAGCACGGCGCGGTCGACCTCAAGGGCATCCTGCGCGCGATGAACCGCAACGTGCAGGAGGGCGGCACCGCGCAGGGCGCGTCGACGCTCACCCAGCAGTATGTGAAGAACGTCTTCGTCGAGGAGGCGGGCGACGACCCGGACAAGGTCGCCGAGGCCACCCAACAGACCCTGGGCCGCAAGGTGCGCGAGCTGAAGTACGCGATCCAGGTCGAGGAGGAGCTCGGCAAGAAGAAGATCCTGGAGAACTACCTCAACATCACGTTCTTCGGGCAGCAGGCCTACGGCATCGAGGCCGCCTCGCAGCGCTACTTCTCCAAGCACGCCAAGGACCTGACGCTGGGGGAGGCCGCGATGCTCGCCGGTCTCGTCCAGTCGCCGACCCGCTACGACCCGGTCAACGACTCGGAAGAGGCGACCAAGCGTCGTAACACCGTCCTGCAGCGCATGGTGGCGGTCGGCGACATCTCGCAGGACGAGGCCGACAAGGCCATCGCGACGCCGCTCAAGCTGAAGGTCAGGCAGCCCAAGAACGGCTGCATCACGGCGGTGAAGGGTTCCGGGTTCTTCTGCGACTACGTACGCAAGACGATCCTGACCGACCCCGCCTTCGGGAAGACGGACGAGGAACGCACGAAGCTGTGGAACCTCGGCGGCCTGACCATCAGGACCACGCTGTCCCCGCGGGCGCAGGCGGCGGCCAACGAGGCGTCCACCCTGAAGGTCAACAAGACCGACAAGATCGCCGCCTCGGTGGTGCAGGTCCAGCCGGGCACCGGCAAGATCCTGTCGATGGGCCAGTCGCGCCCGTACGGTCTGGACCAGACGAAGCACGAGACCGTGCTCAACCTGGCCGTCAGCAACAAGATGGGCGGCAGCACCTACGGCTTCCAGGTCGGCTCGACCTTCAAGCCGATCACCGCCGCGGCGGCTCTGGAGAAGGGTGTCAGCCCGGCGCAGACCTTCTCGACGGACTGGAAGATGTCCGTCCCGAAGAACAAGTACACCAACTGCTCCGGGGCACAGGGCGGCGGCGACTGGTCCGTCCAGAACGAACTGGAGGAGGAGAAGGGCACCTGGGACATGACGAGCGCGCTCGGCAAGTCCATCAACACCTACTTCGCCCTGCTGGAGCAGAAGGCCGGACTGTGCGAGACGGTCAAGATGGCCAAGAAGGTGGGCTACGAGCGCGGTGACAGCAAGCAGCTCGTGGAGGAACCCGCGATCACGCTCGGCAGTGAGGTGAGCACGCCGCTCTCCATGGCCGCGACCTACGCCGCGTTCGCCAACCGGGGCACCTACTGCACGCCGATCGCCATAGAGTCGATCAAGGACGCCAACGGCAAGAAGGTACCGGTGCCGAAGTCCACGTGCACGCGCGCGATGAGCGAGAAGACGGCGGACACGATCAACGCCATGCTCAAGGGTGTGGTCGAGGACGGCACGGGCACCCTGGCCGGCCTGTCGGACCGCGACAACGCGGGGAAGACGGGAACGACGGAAGAGCGCAGGGACGCGTGGTTCGTCGGCTACACCCCGAACCTCTCCACGGCGGTGTGGGTCGGATCCGACGGCGCCAAGAAGGTGCCGATGTACAACATCACCATCGGCGGTCAGTACTACGACAAGGTCTGCGGCGGCTGTCTGCCCGGACCTATCTGGCGGGCCGCGATGACCGGCGCGCTGGAAGCCTCGGAGACCCCCTCCTTCAACCCGGTCGCGCTGCCCCGCGGCAAGGAGAAGAAGGAAGAGGAGAAGGGGCGGGACAAGGGCCAGGGCAACGAGAACGGCGGTGGCGGTGACGACGGCAAGCCCGACCCCATCGGCGGCATCACCTTCCCGCCCGGCGTCATCGGCGGGAACGACGGCGGCGGTCAGGGCGGCAACGGTCCCTGACCTGCTGCGGCCCGCCTGACGACGGCATGAGGAAGGGGCACCCCCCGGCCGGGGGGTGCCCCTTCCTCATGG
>NZ_JBHVCT010000088.1:0-24890 GCF_042803195.1 Streptomyces sp. NPDC057428 | reverse complement strand
CGGCAGGGTCGGTAATGTTGCCGGGCCGGGCTCGTGTACGGACCGCGGGACGAGCTCCCTGAGAAAGCGACCGGGAATGCGACTGGGACAGCAGCGATGACAGACGACCGGCCGATCGGCTTCCAACGAGCGCGCAGCGCCGAACAACGCCAGGCTCGCAAGGACGCCATCCTCAAGGCCGCGGCGGAACTCCTGAATGAGATGCCCGTGAGCGACATCAGCCTCCGGGAGCTGAGCCGGCGGGTCGGTCTGTCCAAGACCAACGTCGTGCGCTACTTCGAGACCAGGGAAGCGGTCTTCTTCGAACTGCTCAACCGCACCTTCGAGGAGTGGCTGGAGGGCCTGCCCGGCGATCTGGCGGCCGCCACACCCGCCGCACCGGCACCGCCCGAGGCGGTGGCGGACTCCCTGGCCCGCTCCCTGGCCCGCCGGCCCCTGCTGTGCGAACTGCTCAGTTCGCTCGGAACCGAACTCGAACGCAACATCTCCAGTGAAGCGGCGCGCGACTTCAAACTCGACAACAACCGCCTGCAGAGCAGGCTTGCGACCCTGCTGCGACAGTACGCGACCGCACTCACGCAGCCCGCCGCCCGGGAACTCGTCGGCATGTCGATCGTCGTCACGGCCGGGCTCTGGCCCTTCGCCAACCCCTCACCCCAGGTCGTCGAGGCGCTCGAGGACCCGCAGCTCGCCCATACCCGGGTCGACTTCGCCGAACGACTCAGCCGCGCACTGCGGATCGCCATCACGGGACTGCTGCATCTCGACTGACCCGGGCGAGTACGGTTCGGACCTGTCACTGTCTGCCGGACACCGTCCGCGTCCTCGGTATCCTCGGGTACGGAAGAGGAGCTGGCCTGCTTCCCGCTACCCGGTACACGTTTGGGGAGATCCCTCTCCGGCCGGATGGCGTGTGGAGAGGGCATTGGTTCCTTCCGAAAAGGCGCCGGACATGGGCCTGCCGAACGGCGGGAGACCGGTGATCCCGAGGTATGTGTGCGGTGGATCGAAGTGGCGCACAGGGGGGCAGCTTACCATCGGTGTGTGTACGTGACCCGAGCATGTGTGTGCACCGATCCGCAGTACTGTTGAGACTGACGAAGGTGTCTCAACCGGGAACAGGGAGGGCGCCGCCGATGAGGTCCCCGGGCCGCGCGACGGTTCTGTGGTGCGTCGTGGCAGCGCTGGCCGCCGCAGTCTGCTGGTGGGTAGCCCCGGATGGCGGGACGGTGGCCGGGCCCGACCGTGTGACCGCCGGCCGCGAGTGCCACTCCGAACTGCCCCCCGGTGCAGAACTCTCCTGCGGCACGTATGGCTTCGGCGACCTGCGATACGTCTGCTCCGCCGGATTCGACGACGAGGACCGGTGCGTCCGGACCTCGCAGGTGACCGTCCGCAACGCCGGACGCTCCACGGTGTACGTGGCGTGCATAGTCGGCCCGCACCAGGGAGTGCGCGAGGAGGGCCCGCGGCAGGCGCTGGAGCCGGGCGGCGAGGCGACCCTGCGCCCCGGCGGCGGACGGCTGTTCTTCGACATCACACTGCGCGGCACAGACGGCGGACCCAACCGCCTGGAGGTGCTCCGGGTCGGATGACGGCCCGGAGCGCGCCCCGCCGGGTGGCGGGCGTGGTGCAACAGTGCCGCTGTTCCTGGCCGTGTCACCGGGAGCCTCCTGCTGACCTCCTCAGGGCGGTGTGAAGCAGATCCGTCCGGATCAGCAGTCGGGCTTGCGCAGGACCACGAGCCTTCCCAGAGGACTGTCGGTGATCCGGGCGTCCTGAAATCCCGCGGCGCGCCCTTCGGCGGCGAGTTCCTCAGCGGACAGACCGAAGGGAATCTGCCGCTGCGTGAAGAAGAGCCGGTCGAGCTGGGTACGGGCCGTGGGCTCGTCCTGTCCGCTCTGCGGCGGGAAGAGTTCTTGTACGAGCAACAGGCCGTCCGGGCGCAGAGCACGGAAGATCGTGGCAAGAGTGTCCGCCCGGACGTCCTGAGGGAAGAACGGTTGGGCCCAGAAGCAAGCGGAGAACGCCGACTCGTCGCTCAGTGCCCGGGCGTCCATCGTCCGGATGTCCACGCGGTCGCCGACACCGGCGGCCTCGGCGCGGCGCCGGCACTCGGCGGCGACATCCGCGACAAGCTCGACACCGACGGCGTGGAGCTTGTCGAACAGGGTGAGTCCCGTCAGCAGGGCCCCGCCGATGCCAGTTCCCACGTCGAGCAGCGGGCCGCCGGACTCCAGCCGCGCCCTGAATTCCGGTAGTGACTCATAGAGCATCCCGAGCAACTGCTGGGCCCCCGGTGTCGGCCGCAGTCCCCACTCGCGAGCCAGTACCAACGCTTCACGACCGTCGAATCCGGGCTTCTGATCCACTGTCCGCACCGCCTGCGCCACCTGGACCCGCGCCAGTTCCACGGCATCGAGCACGTCCGCCATCTCGACGCCGGACGCCCCGGCGACGAGGGCGTCGAAGTCCGGGCTCAGCCTGAAGGACGCGGTCCGATCACCGGACCGCACCACGCCGGCCGAGACGAGCACCGCCATGACGCCCGAAACGTGCTCAGGCGGGACACCGTGGGCGGCCGCCAGCTCGGTGACGGTGGTCTCGCCGCGCAGGTGCGCGAGCCAACCGGCACGGTGGGTCGCCCTGACGAGTTCGATGAGCTCCAGTCCCTCGGCCCAGCTCTTCAGCGTGGAGCGTGCCGTCATCGCGGCCTGGACGCTCTCCATGCGTTGGTTGTTTTCACCTTCGACGTTCACTGTCGCGCCCTCTCGCTCGATTGTCTGCGGACCCCGCATGTCAGGACGGCCCGGTCGGGGCACCTTCGTATCCGGAAGGTATCGGTCGTACCTCGGCGGTGGCCGGTTCCGGAAGCCCGCGTGAAGCGCCGGCAGGGACGTCGCCGCCGGGAATGTGCTTCATGGCGCGGACCCAGCCGATCGAACGCCCCTTCGCTCGCACCCGCTCGGCCATGGGCATCCGGCTGAGCAGACGCGGAAACGGTGCGCGCCGTCCATGCCCCGACAGCTGCATCCACTGCACCAGAGATTTCTGCGTGCTCGCCATGTGCGAAGCCCACGCGGGCAGGACAGCAGACGCCCTTGACCGTCCCATCGGGCCCGGGAGGGTGTTCGCCCCCGGTCCGTCTGATGCTGCGGGCGAGCGGCCATGGGTGCCACCGGGCACCCATTCTCAGGGCTGCTCGGTGACACCTGCCCGGTTCGACGCGTCCCTTCGCCGTCCGTGTGTCACGTTACATGTTTGCCTGTGCGGGTGCTCCACGCGATGGAGTGCGCCACACGTACCTACTCGGAACCCGAGTGGACCGGGACCCGAGTAGGGCGCACCCCGTGGAAGCCCGTCACGCTTTCCCTGCTGGTGGTATGGGAGACGAGGGCGGCTCCGGCGGTGCGGATGCTCGCGTTCTTCCCGCAGGCCGCGCCGGTGTGTTCGGTGGGCCCGCGGGATCCCACGAAGTCCGGAACCCAACGGGGACGGCACACGTATCTAACAGCGGGAGAAACACAAAGCGTAGGGCTTGCCCTATGGTCCGTCGTGTGGCGCATCGGCATGCTGGGAGCGATGCAGCACCACTCGCCACCCCATCCCTCACCCGCGCGCTGCCCTCACACACGCAACCCAGGAGAAGCCTGATGGCCGCACCCGTTCCACCCCGACACGACCCACGGACACCGTGGCGCTCCGAAGGAGTGCCGGGCGGACAGCCGGCACCGGACGGCCGGCGCCGGCGCAACGGCTGCCTGATACAGGTCGTGATCTTCCTCGCCATCTACCTGGGGACCGGCCTGCTCTACAACGACATGCGCGGGGACGGCATCACGTCCGTCGACTACACGGCCTTCACCGCGCAGCTGGACGCGTCGAACGTCAAGACCGTCTACTCGCAGGGTTCGCAGATCCAGGGCACGCTGAAGAAGGCCCGCGAGATGCCCGGGGGCGAGAAGGGCACCACGTACCTGAAGTTCAAGACGTACAAGCCGGCCTTCGCCGACTCCGACCAGTTGTGGCGCGAGATCACCGCGAGGAAGGTCTCGGTGGCCGCCTCGCCGGTGTCGCAGGGGCCGGGACTCGGCCAGTCCCTGCTGGTCTCGCTGCTGCCGACAGCGCTGCTGATCGGTGTCTGGGTGTTCGTGGCTCGCAAGGCAGGCGGCGGTGGCGGACTCGGCGGCGCGAGCGGGGTGCTGCGCCGCAAGCCGCCCAAGCCCGTCGAGGCGGAACAGGGACGGACCAGCTTCGCCGACGTGGCCGGCATCGACGAGGTGAAGGGCGAGCTGAGTGAGGTCGTCGACTTCCTCAAGCGCCCCGAGGCCTACCGCCGCCTGGGTGCGAAGATGCCCCGGGGCGTGCTGCTCGCCGGCCCGCCCGGAACCGGCAAGACGCTGCTCGCGCGGGCGGTCGCGGGGGAGGCCGGAGTGCCCTTCTTCTCTGCCTCCGCGTCCGAGTTCATCGAGATGATCGTCGGCGTGGGTGCCTCCCGGGTGCGGGAGCTGTTCGCCGAGGCCCGCAAGGTGGCACCGGCCATCGTCTTCATCGACGAGATCGACACCATCGGCCGCTCCCGCACAGGTTCGGCCGTCGGGGGACACGACGAGCGCGAGCAGACGCTCAACCAGATACTCACCGAGATGGACGGCTTCACCGCATCCGACGGCGTCGTCGTGGTCGCTGCGACCAACCGGGCCGAGATCCTGGACGCCGCGCTGACCCGGCCGGGGCGGTTCGACCGGGTGGTGACCGTCTCCCCGCCCGACCGGGGCGGCCGGGAGGCCATCCTGCGCATCCACACCCGGGAGATCCCGCTCGCCGCCGACGTCGACCTCGCCCAGGTCGCCCGTACGACGCCGGGCATGACCGGTGCGGAACTGGCCAACCTCGCCAACGAGGCGGCCCTGTTCGCCGTCCGGCGTGCCCAGGACCGCGTCACCGGGCGCGACCTGTCCGACGCGCTGGAGAAGGTGCAGCTCGGTGCGCAGCGTCCCCTGGTGATGCCCGAGGAGGAGCGCAGGCGCACCGCTTACCACGAGAGCGGCCACGCTCTGCTGGGCATGCTCCAGCCCGGCGCCGACCCCGTCCGCAAGATCACCATCGTGCCGCGCGGCCGTGCGCTCGGCGTGACCCTGTCCACGCCGGACGGCGACAAGTACGCGTACACCGAGGAGTACCTGCGCGGCCGGATCATCGGCGCCCTGGGCGGCATGGCGGCCGAGCAGGTCGTCTTCGGGGTTGTCACCACCGGGGCCGAGAGCGATCTCGAACAGGTCACCGGCCTCGCACGCGGCATGGTGACGCGGTGGGGGATGAGCGAACGGGTGGGACGCCTGTCGGTGCTGCCCGCCGACTCCCAGCAGCCGTACGGGATGTCGGCCGCGCCGCACACCCTGGACCTCGTCGACGCCGAGATGCGCCGGATCGTCGAGGACTGCTACGCCGAGGCCTGCCGGACCCTGGAGGACCACCGGTACCGCCTTGACGACCTGGCCGCGGGCCTGCTGGAGCACGAGACGCTGGACGAGGCGGACGCCTACCGCATCGCCGACGTCACATCCCTGACCAAGGAGCAGAACGCGTGAGCAGCCGCCGGTCCTCGTGACCCCGCGCGCCCCGCACCGCCGTCCGGACGGCGGTGCGGCCACTTCAGGCCCGGATCGGGATCCGGATCAGCAGCGTGGTGCCGCCGCCGGCAGGGGAGTCGATGGCCAGCTTGCCGTCGAAGGCCGCGACGCGGTCCGCCAGACCCGACATCCCGCTGCCCGCAGCGGCCCTGACCACGCCTCCGATCCCGTCGTCGACGACTCGGATGAGCAGCACGTCGCCGAACTCCACGAAGACGTCGATCCGTGTCGCCTGCGCGTGCTTCACCGCGTTGGTCACCGCCTCCGCCACCACGAAGTACGCGTTCGACTCGACCGTGGAGGGGACCCGGCGCTCGTCCGCGCACTCGACGACCGTGGGCACTGGGCACCGGGAGGCCAGGTCCCGCACCGCCGGGACCAGGCCCTTGACCGTCAGCACCAGCGGATAGATGCCCGAGGCCAGTTCCCGCAGTTCGTTGATCGCCGTCTGGGCGCTGTCGATCGACTGATCCAGCAGAGCGACCGTGTCCGCCTCCGTGTCCGGGACCAGCTCCCGCGCCAGCCGCAGGCCGATCATCAGGCTCACCAGGCGCTGCTGCGCCCCGTCGTGCAGGTCCCGGGCGGTACGCCGGTGCACGGCCTCGGTGCTCTCCATGATGCGGCGACGACTGTCCTGGAGCGAGGCGGCCATACTGTTGAACGAGGTGCCCAGCGCTTCGATCTCCGCGATCCTGCTGGGGGCGACCCGCACACTCAGGTCACCTGCCGCCAGGTCCTGCGCCGCTGCCGCCGCCCCGCGCACCGGTCGCACCACCGCACGGTGCTGGAGCACCGTGAAGACGGCGAAGAGCGCGGTCGACACCGCGAGTCCCAGGGCGGCGGCCAGTACGGCCTGGCGACTGTTGGTCCCCGCGACGTCCGTGCGCTCCGCGAGCTGGACGCGTTCGTCGGTCATGTACCGGTGGAACTGGTCCCGCAGGTCGTCGATGCGCCGTTTGCCCTCGGTCGCCTCATTGAGGGAGCTGGCGGCGGGATCGCCGCGCCGGGCCATCTCGACCAGCGGGATCGAGTAGTTGTTGAGGAAGGACTCCACGTCCCGTGTGATCCGCTCGGCGGTACGCCGCTGTTCCCGGGACGTGGTGCCGTCGGTGAAGCTCCGGATCTCTGCGGGCAGCGCCTTGCGCGCTGCCCGCCACGGCTCGAGGAACTCCTCGCGCTCGGTGATGACATAGCCGCGCTGTCCGGTCTCCAGGTCGATGAGGAGCCGTTCCATGCTGCCCGACTCGACCAGAGCCGTCCGGGAGGCGCGTCTGGCCGAAACGGAGTCGTTCGTGTCGTTGATCGCCCACAGCAGGGCGGCGAACGCGACACCGATCAGCAGGGCGAGCAGGCTGCTCGCCGCAACCGTGAGGCTCGTCAGCCTCAGTCGCCGACCGCTGTGTTCCCGCTCCGCGTTCATGACCGCCTGCCGATGGAAAGAATTGAGACAAAGAATTGAGACACCACAGAGTGTGCAACGTACCCGCGGCAGACAGAAGACACATACCGTGAACGGAAGCGACGGGCACCCGGCTCCGTACAGGCATGGGCATGGGGCCGGAGGGCTGCCACTTCTTGATCGGCTGCCGCAGCTGGAGGGTTTCTCCAGTCCTGTGATGGACCCTTCACCATATATGCGACTGCAAGACCTCCGATCGTGTGGACATGTGATGTCTGCCCCTTTCGGAGAACATCTGCCCTTCGCGCCCGGCATGCCTACGCTCACGGCCTGTCCGGAGCGAAGAGACTTCACCCTTTGCACACGGCCACGCCCGCCGGCCCGTCCGGCCCTCGTTGCTGCGCAGGCGGCAGAGTCAGCCAGTATGTATTTGAAACATTGACAACCATGGGTCGTGACTGCAGCGTGGACGCCGGTTGATGTGTTCACCCAACCGGCAAGAGGAGAAACCATGCACAGGTTCGGACGCAAGCGCGCGGCGGTCGCCGTCGCCTCCGCGGCTGCCGCAATGTTCCTCGGAGCGGCCCCAGCCATGGCGTCGGCGGCGTCCGGCCCGGTCCTCGTGGACGACCGGGACCCGAGGTGCGCCACAGCGGGCCATATGTGCGTCTTCGGGACGGAGTGGTTCACCGGCCCAGCGGCCCTCTACGAGGGCGTCGACGCCGGATGTGTCACGGCGCCCTTCGGAATCCTCGCCGTCATCAACATGACGGACAAGCCGGTCACTTTCTACAAGAACGCGGACTGCACGGGCGGCTCGGTCACCGAACCGGCGGGTAGCCTCCACTCCTGGAAGTCGCTCGGGCCCATGCTCAGCTTCCGGAGCTGAGCGGCGCCACCTGCCGACCGCACGCGCGGTTACTGCCATCTGCCCCGGTCCGTGTCGGGGCAGATGTGCGTTTCGGCGGACGACGTGCGCCTCCTCCCGGGCGCTACGGGCCCCACCGCCGGCCGGGGTCAGGTGTGCCCGCGCCTGCGGTAGCCCTGCGGAGACAGCCCCATGACCCGCTTGAAGGCCGTGCTCAGGGCGCTCTTTGAGCCGCACCCGACCTCACGGGCGACGACTGCGAGGGGGTCGCCGCTCTGAAGGAGCCGTTTCGCGGCCAGCTCGATGCGCCAGCTCGTGAGGTAGTCGATCGGCCCCTGCCCCACCGCCCGTTTGAAGCGCAGGGCCAGAGTCGAGCGGGACACCGCTGCGCACCTGGCCAGCTCGGTCACGGTCCACGGCCGCGTCGGCTCCTCGGGTAAATACCTCGTCCCCCCGCCATGGGAACATCGCATGACCACCCACCCCGCTCTCCCCGGCCTTGCCGGGCGACCGGGCGGTGGCGGCGGCCGCATTCTGGATGTCGGCACGGGCGTAGCTGCGCTGGCGCTCGTTCTCGCCCAGGAGTTTCCCCGTGCCGAGGTCGTGGGCATCGACACCCTCGAGCGCGTGCTGGACCTGGCCCGCGAGGAACTGGCGGCCGCCGGACCGGGCGTCGCGGACCGGGTGTCGCTGCGGCATCTCGACGTCGTCGATCTGACCGGGCAGGCGGCCTACGACCTCGCCTGGCTGCCCGCCCCGTTCCTGTCGCAAGCGGTACTGACGTCCGCCGTCCCCCGGTTGACCGATGCGTTGAGGCCGGGCGGCCGGATCGTCGTGGGTAGGAACCCGGCGGCTCCCGAGCCCCTGCGGCAAGCCGTCGCCGGCTGGAACTCCGTACGCAACGGCGGCAACTCCTACGACACGGACCGCGTGGTGCAGGCTCTCGCCGCCTCCGGTCTGGCGCAGGCACAGAGGTTCCCGACGGTACCTGGCGGCCCGGTGCTCGTGGCGGCCCGGCGGAGCAAGGACTGATCCTCGCACCCGCCCGCCGCCCGGCCCACCGGTCACGGCTCGCACGTCCGTGCGAGCCGTGACCGGTGCCTGCCTCGTCGTGTCACCGGATGCGGGACACGGCTGGACCGAGCGACGCGCAGCCCGCCGTCGCGGTACCGGGACCGGGTGTGTTCACCGTCGTGGCAGGATGTTGTGGTTGAAACGGAAGAGGTTGGCCGGGTCCCAGCGTCGCTTGGCCTCGGCGAGCCTGGCGTACCGTTCGGGCCCGTAGGCCGCCCGCACGCTCTCTGTGTCCCTCGCCTCGTCAGGCGACAGGAAGTTCACCATGCTCCGGTCCGCGGCCCACGGCGAGAGACCGTCAATGACCCTGGCCAGCTGTTCCCTCAGGTCGTCGGCCTGGTCGGCGCCGCCGACCGCGAAGCCGAAGAGTACGAACGGAACGCCCCTGACGGGCACCGCGTTGAGGGTCGCCGGCTCGCGGTCGAAGGCGCCTCCCAGGGCGCGGATCTCCAGGTTCGCCAGCTGGCAGCCGGATCCGGGGCCGGTGAGCGCCACCAGGGTGTCCGCGGCCTTCTCCGGGAACTCCCGCAGGGACATGCTGCGGTCGAAGTACGGCATCGGGTCCACCGGGTCCATGTGGATCGCCCCGATGGCGGTGACCGGCTTCTCCCCGACCGTGTCGAGCAGTGCCGTGGCAGCCTGGCGCAGGGGGGCGACGATGCGCTCGCCCTCGTCGGCGGAGCCCAGGTGGGCGAACCGGACGTGGACGACGAAGGCGCCGCGCAGCGGTTCGGGCAGCGCCGGCAGGTCGGGCAGCCGCTGGATACCGAGCGACGTCGTCGCCTCCTCCGGAAGGGTGGGCACCCACAGCCGCCAGGCCTCCAGTACCTCGGCCAGGTTCTCGCCGGGGAAGTAGATGCCCCCGCCGTGGAAGCGGGTCACCGGGAACACGTCGAACTCGATCTCGGTCACCACGCCGAAGTTGCCCTTGCCACCGAGCAGCGCCCAGAACAGGTCCGGCTCGCTGTCGGGGGTGACGGTGCGCAGCTCCCCGTCGGCCGTCACGACGTTCATGCGGCGCACGTGGTCGGCAGCGTAGCCCTTGGTCCGGCCCAGCAGGGGGCTCTGTCCGCCGCCGAGGGTGTAGCCGACGACGCCGACCTCGGGCGCGGAGCCGGCGATCGGGGCGAGACCGAGTTCGGCGGTGCGGGGCAGCACCTCGCTCCAGCGCAGCCCCGGCTCGGCGGTGACGGTGCGCGCCTCGGCGTCGACCGACATGCGCTTCATCCGCCCAGTGGTGATGAGCATGGCGCCGTCCGCCGACCCGACGATCTGGTGCGCGGCGGACTTCACCGCGATCGGCATGCCCTGGCCGGCCGCGAAGCGGACCGCCTCGCGTACGTCGTCCGCGCTGGTGGCACCCACCACGACTGCGGGTCTGAAGCCGCAGTTCAGGTTGTAGGTGGCACACTCGGCGTCGTACTCCGCCGTTCCGGGCACCAGGACCGGGCCGGATACGTTTCGCAGCGCCAGCTCCACCACGTCCTGTGCCCGCAGCCCCGCTCCGGTCCGTCCCGGAAGTTTCCCGCTCATCGTCGTCTCACCAGTCCGCCGAATATCCGTGGCCCGTTCCGTGCCGTAGCGCTCCGTGCCGCAGCGCGGCGGCGTCCGGGGTGGTGCAGCGGAGGAAGAACCCTGATCACAACGGCAACGAAGTTGAGGCGCCGGAGGTTCACGGGTCTGTGTGAGGAGGTTCGTCGGGGAGAGAGCAAACATGTGTCTCAGACTCTCCCTCCTGCTGGTGTGGTGGAGGTCGGACGACCGGCTGCGGCCTCGCGTACGAGGGCGCCAGCGGCTCTGGCCGGACAGACGGGCCCGCACTCGTCGAGCCGGGCCTACCGGAGGTCCCTCAGAGGCCCATGTCGAGGGCGAGACATGAGTAGAAGTTCCAGGCACCCTCGGGGTTGTAGCGGTTGCTCAGTCCGTTGTCCGGGCTCGCGTTGGTCTCCTCGACCATGTCCTCGGACCTGACGCGCTCGGGCAGCTTTCCGAAACGGGCCTGCCGTGCCGCCGCCGCGCTCTCCATCTTGACCTTGACCTGCATTGTCATCTCCGCTCTCTCGATGACGGATTGCGCCGTATCGCTTGATGGGCCCAGCATGCACCTCGCTTGGTCACCGGTCAAGGAGGTGACGCAATTGTGTTTCTGCCCGGCGTAAGAAGGGGGGAAGGGGAGATGCGCGCCCGCCGGGTGAAGGGCGACTCGGGAGAAGCGCACACCTCGAAGGTGACATGTGTCGGACCCGTGTCAAGAACAAACATGGGCTACGCTGCTCTCACACATCAGAGCATCGAACCTGGAGCTCAGGGCGTTCACCCCGGCCTGGGTGCAGTCCGCGGAAGGAGTCCGATGCTGTTCGGCCGCGCCATACGTTTCCTCGCCACCCTGGCCCCTTCACAAGTCCGTGGCCCGTCCGCGATCCTGCCCCGGTCGAGCGGGACCGGCGGGGTGCATGTCGCGGGCCCCTTCCTGAGCCGGGCCCAGTGCCTTGCGGCGCTCGCCTCGTATCAGGCGTACTGCCCCGCGAACGAGTACCGGTACGGGACGGATGAGGACGGAGCCTGGGGCGTCTACCGCGTCGTGCCCGAGGGCTCTTCCCGGTTGGCGAGCGTCACGCCGATCCGCTGACGGCCCCGTGGGGTACAGGGCCGGGGCCGTGATCGTCCGGCAGTTTTGTGCCGAGAGCGGCGAAGACCCAGCGGTTGGCCGCCAGGGCGTCGTCCGGCGCCGGCAGCGGACCGCGTCCGTGGCGCCGGGTGAAGTGGAACGGGGTACGCACGGCCGTGGACCATCCGCGGCCGGCCAGATCGCCCGCGGAGTCGGGGCGGGGCTCAGGGCTGAAGAGTGCGAGCAGGTCGATGCCGAGCCTTTCGCGCACCGCGGCGTAGACGGGGAAGTCTCTTTGCCAAAGCGGGTTCACGCCCTGCTTGATCTCGTAGGCGAGCATGCTGCCCGGCCGGCTGTACGCATGGATGGTGCCGATGAGGTCCAGCTCCGCGGCCGGCGGCAGGTAGGGCACCAGTCCTTCGGCCAGCCAGGCTGTCGGGAGTTCCGGGTCGAAGCCCGCCGCGACGAGTCCCGCGGTCCAGTCGTCCCGGAGATCCGCGGACACCACGACGCGCTCTGCCCGCGAGCTGTCACCCCGGCGGCCCAGGGCGTCCCGCCCGTCCAAGGCGCTGAGACCGCCCACGTCGTCCAGGGCTGACTGTTTGAAGGCGAGCACCTCCGGCTGGTCCACCTCGAAGACCGTGCACCCGTCCGGCCATGGCAGCCGGTGCGCACGGGTGTCCAGACCTGCGCCGAGCAGCACGACCTGGCGGCCGCCCGTCCCGGCCGCGTGCAGCAGGAAGTCGTCGAAGACACGGGTGCGCAGCCCGAAGAAGCGGCCGAGCCGCCCCCACAGCGGGTCGCCGTCGCCGTTCGGCACCTCCTCCGGACGCAGTGGCCAGCCGGCGCAGGCGGGTACCGCCCGGACGAAGTGTGCGGCGTACTCGTCCCGGGCCAAGGCGTCGGGACGGTTCGTCTCGATGGCCCGTGCGGCGGCGACCAGGAGGGCCGTCATCCCCACGCCTGCGACCCCTCGTGTGTCCGCTCCGGCGGCTTCGGTCATGTCACCCTCACGTGCTGCTGCTGCGGTGCCGGGTCGACGTCACGGCCCTCGACGTCCTCACATGTGTGAATGGACGGGCAAGATGCGATTTTACACGTATTTTCATCCGTGCAACGTGCGGATAGTGTTCCGCGTGCCGGTGCCATCAGTCGTCACGGCCGACCGACGGGGAGAGCAGGGCGTCAGCCGCTCGCGAAGCCAGCCACGTGGCGCAGTCCTCCCAGGTCCAGCCGAACCCGCGGACGGTGCGCCACGACTCCTGGCCGAAGTGGAACCAGAGGATCTGCTCGGTCCGGACCGCGTCCGGCCTGGTCTCCCGCAGTGTCACCAGGTGCTCGGCGATGAGGGTCAGCCGTTCGTGGTAACGCTCGACGGCGTGCTCGGCCGCCGTGGCCACCGCCGGATTGGAGGCCGCGTTGTCACGCAGGAAGTTCAGGACGCGCTCGTGGCGGCGAGTGGTCATCCCGGTGGCTTCGGCCGTCAGCCGCAGGATTTCCCCGCAGTCGGTGCTGGCCAGCAGGGCGGTGAGCGAAGTGCCGATCCCCTCGTCCTCCGTGCCCTCCCTGGCCAGTGCGTCGACCAGTGCCGGCTTGCCGCCCACGCTTGTGTACACGGTGTTCAACGCGACGCCGGCCCGCTCCGCGATGGCGGAGAGCGTGGTCCTCGTGTACCCCCGGACGACGAACAGTTCTTCCGCGGCTCGGAGGATGGCGGTGTGTGTCCGGCCTGCTGCGACGGCCCGGACCCTCGAACTGTAGGTGCGCTTGGTCATCTCGTCATTGTGTCATCCATACATTGATATTAATAGAGGTACTATCAATAGATGCTGATTAACCCTGCCGCTCCTGCCGACAAGCCCGAGACCCAGCAGATGAAGGTCATCCACCGGGTGCTGAGGCGGGAGTTCACCCAGCTTCCCGATCTGATCGCCGGGGTATCCGTCGGTGACACCGCCCGCGCCCGGCTGCTCGGCGATCACCTCTCCCTCGTCCTCGACATGCTGCACGAGCACCACGAGGCCGAGGACGAACTGCTGTGGCCGGCCCTCTCGAAACGTGTACCGCTCGAGAAGGACCTGATCACGGTCATGGAAACGCAGCACGAGGCGATCGCCGACGCCGTCGACGTCGTCGCGGCCGAGCTGCCCGCATGGCGGGCGGACGCGGGGGCTGGGGCACGCGACCGGCTCGTCGGCTCCCTCCGGGCGCTCGGTCCTGCTCTGGCCGAGCACCTGGATCTGGAAGAGGAAAAGGTGCTCCCGCTCATCCACGATCACCTCACCGTGCCCGAGTGGGTGGCGCCGCAGAAGCACGCCATGAAGCACGGCCCCAAGACGCTGAACGGCAAGCTGACCCTGGCGGGCATGGTTCTCGAGGACGCCACACCCCGCGAACGCGGCTGGTTCCTGGGTGAGATGCCCGCCCCGGCCCGCCTCCTGTGGCGGGTGATGGGCGCTCGCCGCTACGACGCACACGTGCGGCTGGTACGCACCGGTTCCAGCTGAGCTGAGCAATTCCGCGCGAGTCGCCCGGCCGGGTGCGGCACGCCGGCCGGACCACGTCCGGCGCGCCGCGTCCTCGTGTCATGCCGTGGCGAGCGCCTCCGTCGGGGTGAGCCGCGCCGCCCGGACCGACGGGTATACGCCCGCCACCATCCCTATGACCACCGCGCCACCCACCCCTGCGCCGAGCACCGCGAGCGGTATGACCGGCCGCCAGCCCTCGTAGACGGCGTAACCGGCGGTGGCCAGCACCCCGATTCCCGTACCCGCGACCCCTCCGAGCAGCGACAGCACCACCGACTCGGTGAGGAACTGCCCCCTGACCTGCCCCCGGCTCGCGCCGAGCGCGCGCCGCAGACCGATCTCCGCGCGGCGTTCCAGCACCGAGATGTACATGGTGTTCGCCACGCCGATCCCGCCCACCAGCAGCGCCACTCCCGCGAGCCCGAGGAACAGGGACGAGAAGGCGCTGTCCGTGGCCCGCTTCGCCGCCAGGGCGTCCGAGGGGCGGCTGACCTGCACCAACCCCGGCAGCTGCGGATTCAGTGTGGCGGGCAGTACGGACGCGACCGCCTCGATCGCGTCCTCGCGTGCCTTCACGTACACCACCGTGGGATGACCGTCGAAGCCGAGGATCTTCTTCGCCGCCTCCCAGCCGACCAGCACCGAGCGGTCCAGGTCAGGGGCGAGCGGCAGCGGATCGAGGATGCCGATCACTGTGAACCACTCCGTCCCGACAAGGATCTGCGGCCTCGGCCCGCCCGGCGCCAGGCCGGTCACACCCAGGCGGGCCGCCGCCTCGTGACCGAGGACCGCCGTCGGCAGCCGGTCGGTCGATGCGTCGAGGAACTTCCCTGCCTGTACGCGGCCGTTGACAGCCGCCAACAGGCCGTTGCCGCTGGCGAGGACCGTGAGCCCCAGCCCGTCGTGGGGATCGGTCAGGTCCGACCGGTGCACCAACGTGTGGGTGTTGGCGACCTGGCCGGTCGCCGTGACCGGACCGATGCGGGCGGCCATCCGGTCGGCCGCGTCGGGCAGCACCACCGGAGGATCCTGGCCGGGCTGCGGTACCCCGCGGAGCATGTTCGTGCCGAGCGCGGACAGCTGGTCGTTCAGCGCCCGCTGACTGGACGCGGGGATACCCGTGACGAGAACGAGGGTTGCGATGCCGATCGAGATGCCCAGCGCGGACAGCGTCGCCCGGAGCCTGCGCGTGCGGACGCCGAGCAGCCCGAGCCGCAGTACGTCGGACGGGCTCAGCCGGCCCGGCCGGGTGAGCCTCTCGGGAGCGGCGACCACCGGGTCTCGTCCGCGGAGGGCGCTCACGGAGTCCCCTCCGGGGCCGGCCCGGTACGCGGCCCCGTGTCCCTGACGACCCGTCCGTCGCGCATCTCCACCTGACGCGGCAGCTGATCCGCGATGTTCCCGTCATGCGTGATCACGGCGATGGTGGTGCCCTCTCTGTTCAGTCGGACGAGCAGGTCGAGAACGGCCCCGCCGTTGGCGGAGTCCAGCGCGCCCGTCGGCTCGTCCGCGAGCACCAGGGCCGGCTCGTTGACCAGCGCGCGGGCGATCGCGACACGCTGGCGCTCGCCACCGGACAACTGGTGCGGCAGATGCCCGACCCGGTGGCCGAGGCCGACCCGTTCCAGAGCGGTCAGCGCGAGCGGAGCACGCCGCCTGCGCGAAACCCCCGCGTACAGCAGGCTGGTGGCGACGTTCTCGGCCGCGGTCAGCCCGTCCGTCAGGTGGAACTGCTGGAAGACGAAGCCGAGCCAGCGCCCGCGCAGCGCGGAAAGCCGCCGGTCGTTCAGGGACGCGGCGTCCTGCCCCGCGATCTCCACGGTGCCTCGGGTGGGCAGGTCGAGCGTCCCCATGACGTTCAGCAGCGTGGACTTGCCGGAGCCGGACGGGCCGACGATGGCGAGCAGTTCGCCCCGCCCGATGGTCAGGGACACGTCGTCGAGCGCCCGCACGCCACCGGGGAACGTCTTGGTCACGCCGGTGAGCCGCAGCACGGCGGGCAGCCCGGAATTCCCCGCGGGCATGTGGGCGCTGCCGTCTCCCGCGTGCACGAGAAGCGTGTCGTCGGCGGGCTCGTGCCCGCCCCTGGCGGGATGGCCGGCGCCATACGCCGCACCGCCCCGGCGGCCGTCCCCGCTGGACGAGCGGTGACGGGCTCTCACGACGCCGTCACCACCCTCTGCCCCTCTTCGACCCCCGTACCCGAGACCTCGACCCGGCCCCTGGCGAACAACCCCGTCTCCACGGGGACCAGCCGGCCGTCGGGCCGCTGGAGCGCGTACCCGCCCTCCTGGAGCGCGAGAAGCGCGCCCACCGGCACGACGAGGACGTTCTTGCGGGTCTGCGCCGTGAACGTCACCCGCACGGATGCCGCATCCAGCTCCTTGAGCGAGGCGCTGTCCATCGCCGTCACCATGACCTGCAACGACGGCGGGGCGTCGGTGCCGGACGGGTCGGACCCGCCGGCGGAGCCGTCCTGCACGGTCGTACCCACCGACGTCACCTTCCCGGGCACCTCCTCGGCGTCGGGAAGGGCGATGGAGACCTCGTCGCCCTCATGGATCTGGGCCGCGTCCCTCGCGTCGACCGTCACCGACACCGACTTGCGCCGGGAGGTGACCGACAGGATGTCCTCCGCCGCCGGGTCGCCGAGCTGGGCCTTCACCGCGCCCACGCGGACCGCGCCGGGGAGCACGACCAGCTGTCCGATCGAGAGTGTCCCGGTCTGCTGCTGGCCCGTGTCGCGCTGCCAGCGCTTCAGTGCGCCGAGGAGGGACGACGTCAGCAGCGTTCCGGGTGCCTTGCCCGTGCCGGTGGCCGGCCGACTGCCGCGCGGTGCGGGGCCGATGTCGTAACCGAGAGCCTTCAGGTTGTCCGCGAGGACGGTCACGTCGGCGCCGCTCGCCCCGGCCTTCACGGCCGCCTCGTCCAGCGTGCGGAACACCGGGGTGCTGCCGTAGAAGACCATGACCGGCTGGTCGTCCCGCCAGTACAGGGGCTTGCCACGGGTGACCGTCGCTCCGGGCTCCGGCAACTTGGTGATCAGGCCCTTGTCCGCGCCCTTGACCGTGAGCGCAGTGCCGTAACCGAGCGTGCCGGGCAGCGCTCTGCTGTCGGACAGGTCGGTGCGCCGGACGAGCGTGGTCTGCGCGGAGGGCGCCCCGGCGGGCTCCGCGTGGGCGGCGGCCCCGTGCCGCTTCAGCGCCGTACCGCCGTAGACCCCGCCCGCGACCAGGGCGAGGACGGCGACGGCGACGGCGATCCGCCTGCCGGTGCCGGGCTCTGTCCGTCCGCCGTCACCGGTGGACGGACGAGCGGCACCCCTACTTCTTCCCCTTGCCACCGAACGCCTCCAGGCGGCAGTCGTTGTCGGTCTTCGGGGAGGCGGCGCTGTCGCCGCCTCCCGTGGAATCCTCGTCGTACGTCCAGCCGTCAGGACTTCCGTCGGGCTTGAACACCTCGTGGACCTTCAGCCCCTTCGCCTTCAGGCAGGCGACGTAGGCACGGTGGTCGTCCGCGTAGTGCGGGTTGGTCTCGGGCCGCTCCTCCACCGGCTGGAGCGGCATCTTGTAGAGGCACGCGGCGTACTGCTTCCTGAACTGGGCCGTGACCTTCGCGTCATCGACCGGAGGCGCCTGCTTGTCCGGACGGCTGACCCGCTCGTCGTTCATCGGGACGCCTCGCGCCTGCAGGCACGCCCAGTACCCGTCCCAGAGCCGGTCGGTCTCCTCCTGGGAACTGTCCAGGCGCAGCACGGGCCGTCTGGCCTCGGCGGCGGCGACCGAGGACTGCGCGGAGGGTGTGGCCCCGGCGCCCCTGCCGCCCGGCGAGGGGGTCACGATCGACGCGATGTCGCCGTCCGAGGACGATTTCGTCCCGCTGTCGCTGCCTCCGCCGCCGCAGGCCGTGAGAGCGAGGCCCGCAGCCATGAGGACGGCACCGAGGAGGCCACCGCCCCGGAGGCGGGATCTGTGCACACCTGCTGCGGAATGCGGCCGGTCTGTGTCGTTGTCCATGACTCCGAGTCTGCCGAGCGGATGTCAGAGAGCTGTCAGGAAGTGATGGTTCTGCCGTGCTCCCGTGCCCGAGGGGTCCGGGCACGCTGCGGGCGTCCCTACACTCGGCACATGTGTGCGCATGTGGTCGTCGCCGAGGACGATGCCAAGCAGGCCGAACTGATCCGCCGCTATCTGGAACACGAGAGCCACGGCGTGACCCTCGTCCAGGACGGCCGGTCCGCACTCGACGAGGTCCGCCGTCGACTGCCCGACCTGCTGGTCCTGGACGTGATGATGCCCGGGCTCGACGGGCTCAGCGTCTGCCGGACCATCCGGTCGGAGGCCGGCTTCGAAGGGCTGCCGGTACTGATGCTGACCGCCCGGTCCACCGAGGACGATGTGCTGCTCGGCCTGGACCTGGGCGCGGACGACTACCTGACAAAACCGTTCAGTCCGCGTGAGCTGATGGCCCGCGTCCGCGCGTTGCTGCGGCGCAGCCGGCGGACCCCGGCGATACCTGCCGCAGCGGCCGGCACGCCGGGCGCCGGCCTGCTGACCGCGGGCGCGGTCACCGTCGACCCGGCCCGGCACGAGGTCCGGGCGCACGGCAGGAACATCTCCTGCACCCCCGGCGAGTTCCGGCTCCTGGAGGTGCTCGCCGGCCGGCCGGGGCAGGTGTTCACCCGGTCGCAGATCCTGGAGCGGCTGCACGGCTTCGACCGGTACATCACCACGCGGACGGTCGATGTGCACGTCATGAACCTGCGCAGGAAGGTCGAGTGGGATCCGCGCCGGCCGACGATACTGGTGACCGTGTACGGCGTGGGCTACAAGCTCTCCGACGATCCAGGCCCGTCCCGGTCCGCCGAGGCCGCGCGATGAGGGGTGACGCATCGGTACGCGGGGGCCCGGCCGTACTGCCGAGGCGCAGCCTGCTCCTGCGGCTGCTCGCGGTGTCGGCCCTGGTGTCGGTGTGCTCGATCGCGGCCACGGCGTGGGTGGTCGTCAGGACGACGGCCGTGGCGATCCGCCAGGAGCAGGGCAAGGACCTCGCCGACGACGCGAAGACGTACGACGTGCTTGTCGGCTACGCGGCAGGGCACCGGACCTGGGACGAAGTAGTACCCACCGTGACCGAGTTGGGGCGGAAGACCGGTCACAGGATCGTCCTCCGGGACGGCGACCGGACGCTCGCGGACTCCGCTCCGGTGCCCGGCCACCCGTACGTGCCGGCACCCGAGCCGACCGCCGTCGTCGACCCGCTGTCGGTCGACCCGCAACTGCTGTCCGCCGCGGCCCGCGACGGCGGGATCGATCCGCGCGCGGTCGGCCCGTACCGACTGGCGGCCGCGGAACGCACGAGACTGCGGGAAACGGCCCGGGAGGTCGTCGCCTGCTTGCGGAGGGAGGCGGGGATCTCGGCGGGAGTGGTGGTCGGCGCCGGCGGCCGGCCCACCGTGAGGACACCTGACGAACAACCCGTCGACCCCCGGTGCGAGGAGAGCGTGCTGAACCGCCCGGTGCCCACGGAGAGCAGAGCACTCGACACCCTGAACACCTTGGTAGGCCAATGCCTGGCGCGACGAGGACTGCGGCCGGTGACCGTGCTGTTCGACGGAACCTGGCGGACGGCACGGCAGCCGGCCCGCGCCCCGGCGTCCCCCAGTGCCGCCCCCGCGCCCGACAAGGATGTGCGGGACTGCCTGGCGAGCAGCAGGAAGGAGCAACTCCAGCCGTACGTGGCGCCCGCCGCCCAGCTCTACGTCAGCAGTCCCGGCCACCGGACCGCGAACACCTTCTTCGACCTGTCGGCACCCAACAAGCTGCGGATCGCGTGGGGGGCGGCGCTCGTGCTGCTGGTCACGGTCGCGGTCACGGCGTTCGCGGGCCTCCGGCTCGTCCGGCCGCTGCGCCGGCTCACCGTGGCCGCGCAGCGGATGGAGGCCGGGGACGTCTCCGCGCGGGTCGAGGTGACGGGCGGAGACGAGATCGCCCGGCTGTCGGCCGCCTTCAACGCGATGTCGCGGCGGCGTGAGCAACTGGAGTCAGCCCGTACGGCCATGGTGAGCGACGTGGCGCACGAACTGCGTACACCCCTGAGCAACATCCGCGGCTGGCTGGAGGCGGTCGAGGACGGTCTTGTCCCGCCGGACGGGAAACTGGTGGCCTCCGTGCTGGAAGAGGCACTGCTGCTCCAGCACATCATCGACGACCTGCGGGACCTCTCGGCGGCCGACGCGGGAGAACTGCGGCTCAGCATGGCGCCGTTGAACGTCGCCGACGTCCTTCTCCAGACGGCCCGGGGCCACGGCCCGCTCGCCGCCTCCGCCGGGGTGCGGCTCGTGGTGAGAGCCGGCCCGGAACTGACGGTCCGTGCGGACCCCGTACGGCTCCGGCAGGCGATCGGCAACCTCGTGTCGAACGCCATCCGCCACACCGAGCCCGGTGGCACCGTGTATCTCCGGGCGGCCGGTGAGCCGCCGGTCGGCGGGGCCGATGCCGCGACGGACGTCCGGATCGAGGTATCCGACACCGGCTCGGGGATCGCGCCCGAGGCATTGCCGCATGTCTTCGACCGTTTCTGGCGGGCCGAGAAGTCCCGCTCACGCCAGACCGGTGGCAGTGGACTCGGCCTGTCCATCGTGCGCAAGCTGATCGAGGCGCACGGTGGCACGGTCGAGGCGCACAGCACCCCGGGCGTCGGCTCGACATTCGTCCTGCGCCTGCCCGCCGGCGCACACAAGGTGTGAACCCATCGCACTCCTCGACACGTTACAGGGAAAGAGCCCAGGTGAAACGCCTGGTGAGGGACTGGGGCTGCCAGTCGCTTCATCTCCTGGCGAGCAGCGGCAGGAGTGGGGCATAGTCGAAAGATTGAGCATATGCCGGATGAGAACCGCGTAGGGGAGTTTCTCGGGCAGGTGGTCGCCGACAACGCGGCCGCCTTCGCGGGAGTGTCGACGTCCCTGGGAGTCCGTCTCGGACTCTACGAGGCGATGTCAGGGGCGGGTTCGCTCACGTCGGAGGAACTGGCCGAGCGGACCGGTCTCGTCGAGCGGTACACCCGGGAATGGCTGGCGGCACAGGTCGCCGGTGCCTACGTACTCCACGACCCCGGGACGAACACGTACGTCCTGCCGGACGAGCACGCCGCCGTACTGGCCGACTCCTCGCTGCCGACCTACGTCGGTGGCGGATTCACCATGCTGAAGGCCCTCTACAGTGCCGAAGAGGCGCTGGCGAACGCCTACCGCACCGGTGAAGGTGTGAGCTGGAAGGACTACGGCCCGGAACTGGCGGAGGGCGTCGCCGCCTTCTTCAAGCCCGGTTACGACGCGGTCCTCGTCCAGGAGTGGCTGCCCGCCATGGAGGGTGTCGAGGCCAAGCTGCGGCGAGGCGCCTCGGTCGCCGACGTGGGCTGCGGCTTCGGCTACTCGACCGTGCTCATGGCCAAAGCCTTCCCCCAGTCCCGTTTTCGTGGCTTCGACTTCCACGGGCCCTCCGTCGAGAGGGCCCGGAAGCTGGCCGAGGAGGAGGGCGTCGCCGACCGG
Organism: Streptomyces sp. NPDC057428; assembly: GCF_042803195.1. Classification (NCBI taxonomy): domain Bacteria; kingdom Bacillati; phylum Actinomycetota; class Actinomycetes; order Kitasatosporales; family Streptomycetaceae; genus Streptomyces; species Streptomyces sp. NPDC057428. The sequence goes on along the minus strand of NZ_JBHVCT010000088.1, from coordinate 3,231 downwards.
GTGACGTTCGAGGTCGCCGCCGCGCACGACTTCCCCGGCGGCGACTACGACCTCGTCACGTTCTTCGACTGCCTCCACGACCTGGGAGACCCCGGCGCCGCCCTCCAGCGCGCCGAGAAGGCCCTCACGGACGACGGAAGCTGCCTTGTCGTCGAGCCGAACGTGTCCGCGGAGCCCGGGGAGAACATCAACCCGATCGGCCGCTCCTTCGCCTCCACCTCCGCCGTGCTCTGCCTGCCCACGGCCATGGCGCAGGGCGGTCCGCACGCGCTCGGCAACCACCCCGGCCAGGAGGCCCTCGCGGCCATCGCCGCCGAGGTGGGGCTGAAAAGTTGGAAGCTCGCCGTTGAGACGGTCACCAACCGCATCTACGACGTCAAGCGCTGACGCCGGCCCGAGGAGCGAAGGCGACCGTCGAGCACGACAGGACGGGACAGAGGACGGAACCGGGCCGCGGACGCCAGGGGTGTACGCGGCCCGTTCCGCCTGACCCGCCCGACCAGGGCCGGCCCGAGTGCGGAATCCCGGCAGCCTCCACAGCAGACCGGGCAGCCACCCGGCCGGCGGGAGCGGGCGGCACCTCGGTCACCGACAGGGCTCAGCGGTCGCCGTGCGGTGGGAGAACCGTGGTTTCTGCCTTGCCCGTCATCTCCTCGGCGCGTGGACTGCCCAGCGAACGGAACAGTTCGGCCGCCTGCTCGCGGTCGCCGATGAGAACACGGCGCGGCCCCGACCGCCGCGATGACGAGGTGCCCTCTCCGTGCGGCGACCTGCGAGGTGGGACCGATGCCGGTACGCGGGTCTTCCCGCGACGCGGGGATCCACCACTGCGGATCACGGGACGTGGCTCACCGCTGATCCACCGGACGCGGAAGGCCTCTGCCCGCCGCCGTGGGGTTCAGCGCAGGAATCCCTCGTAGTTGCGCTGCTGGAGCTGGCTCTCGATCTGCCGCACGGTCTCCAGGCCGACCCCCACGATGATCAGGATGCTGGTCCCGCCGAACGGGAAGTTCTGACTGGCCCCGAACCCGGCCAACGCGATCGTGGGGACGAGGGCGATCAGCCCCAGGTACAGCGAACCCGGCCAGGTGACCCGGTTGAGCACGTACGACAGGTACTCGGCGGTCGGCCGCCCGGCCCGGATGCCCGGGATGAAGCCGCCGTACCGCTTCATGCCGTCCGCGACCTCGCCCGTGTCGAAGGAGATGGCGATGTAGAAGAACGCGAAGAACACGATGAGTACGAAGTACAGGCAGATGTAGAGCGGGTGGTCGCCCTTGGTCAGATTCTGGGTGACCCAGGTCTTCCAGCCGGACTCACCACTGGAGAACTGTGCCACGAGCGCCGGCAGGTAGAGCAGCGACGACGCGAAGATCACCGGTACCACGCCCGCCTGGTTCACCTTCAGCGGGATGTAGGTGGAGGTGCCGCCGTAGGAGCGGCGGCCGATCATGCGCTTGGCGTACTGCACCGGGATGCGCCGCTGCGCCTGTTCGACGAACACGACAAGGCCGACCACGGCGAGCGCGACGACGATGACACCGCCGAACTCGATCCAGCCGGCGGCGAGTTTCCCCTGCTGCTTTATCGACCACAGTGCGGACGGCGTAGTGGCGGCGATCGAGATGAACATCAGGATCGACATGCCGTTGCCGATGCCCCGGTCCGTGATCAGTTCACCGAGCCACATGACCAGGCAGGTGCCGGCGGTCATGCAGATGACCATGGAGACAGTGGTGAAGACCGACCGGTCCGGGATGACCCCCGACGCCACCGTACAGCCGGAGAACAGCGCCCCACTGCGCGCCGTGGCGACCAGACCGGTGCCCTGGAGCACGGCCAGCGCCACCGTCAGATAGCGCGTGTACTGGGTGATCTGCGCCGTACCGGCCTGCCCCTCCTTCTTCAGCGCCTCCAGACGGGGGATCACCACGGTCAGCAGCTGGATGATGATGCTGGCCGTGATGTACGGCAGGATCCCGAGCGCGAAGACGGTGATCTGGAGCAGCGCGCCTCCGCTGAAGAGGTTGACCAGCCCGAACAGCCCTTGGCTGCCGGAGGCCTGCCCGACACACTCCTGGACGGTCTTGTAGTCGACACCCGGAATCGGGACATGGGCGCCGAGCCGATACACCACGATGATGCCGAGTGTGAAGATCAGCTTCTTGCGCAGGTCAGGTGTCCTGAACGCACGGATGAAAGCGGTGAGCACGGGGCCTCCTGCGACCCCGGCCCGGCTGGACCGCGCGAGGATCAGCGATTTCTGCAAAACAACGGAACAGCAACGACAGCTGACGGCCCAGAACCGGACCAGACACATGCGCACACAGCTCCTGTTCGCACACGTGCCGACACCTGTTCCATTGAATTATGCCAGATTGGTTCATATGTGTGCGGGTGTGCGAGTCGGCTTGCCTTTGTCAGGGATCTTGGAGTTTCGCGGTGCGGCAGCTGATTAACGGGCGTGCTTGGGCAGTTCCCGACGTGGCCTGACCGCCATGGCTGTCAACGGCGGGCGCCGCAACGGCCCTGGGCAGCTGACCTCGGTAACTCCAGGATCCCTGACAGGGGCGAGCTCATGGAGCAGCGCCTTGTCGCTGGAGCACTGGGGCTGGATCTTTCACGACTGTTCGGCCCGCGCCTGCTCCCGCCGGCGCTCGTCCTGCTGCTCCTCGGCTTCGAGCGCGCGGACCTTCTGATCCGTGTATCGCAGTTGCCAGGATACGAGGGCGAAGCCGAAGCGGCGCCCGCTGGGAACGGCGCCGCGACCGAGAGCGCGAGCGCCCTGGTGACGGCGAAGGCCGATATTCTCATTGCACTCCTCAGAATGGGGAGCGCCAAGCCGTGAGCCGCCGATCCTGCCCGCCCGCCCGCGTCACGCGGTGCGGCTCGGCGGGCCCGGGCACGCCGTCTCACCGCACTGGCCGACGTGTGCCGCCGGACAGCGCGGCCGTCCGCCGGGATCAACGGGCCTTGATCTGGCGCGCTCTGACTGCTCCTGAGAAACGTATGGACTCTCTGCCCGCCTCGCCTGTTGAGCGCCGCCATAGCGGCACCCCTGGAACCGGACCCATCGGTCCGCATGACTTACACTTCCATGAGCGGAAGGGAGGTTCCGATTCCGCTTCTGTGCAAGAGGGAGTTCCATGGCGTCCGAGGTGCGGCGCGCACACCATCAGGTGACCTTCACGGTGCTGACAGCCGGGGTCGGCGCATACGCGCTGCTCCAGT
>NZ_JBHVCT010000087.1:0-25098 GCF_042803195.1 Streptomyces sp. NPDC057428 | reverse complement strand
CACGGTGTAGGAACCTCGATCTTCTCACCGGCAAAGTGCACCTGTCGCCATATCAGCTGCCACACACCCCGCACTACCTGCGGATTCGGGTCTGACGTCAGGTCCTGTCACGGACGCACACCCCACCTACTGCCGGGCGCTCTTAATCGCCTTTCGTTCCCTGCCGACTGAGGGCTAGTGTTCACGCAGCGAGTGACTCACGAGGAGCGAAGACATGCCCGGTCGTCCGAGCACGCGTTGACGTTTGAGGCCGTGAGCGGCCTGTCATCGCGTGCTGCCCTTGAAGCGCGGCACAGCGAGCCTTCCTTTCCCGCTGCCTGAAACGGTCGGTGCACCCGTCGTGCACCGGTTGGCGGGTCTCGTCTTCGGTCATCCGAGGGGTCCTGTGCCGTCCTCTTCCTCCGCTGTATCCGATTCCGGTCGATCTGTTCCGTCAAACCTGTGGCGGGACCGCGACTTCCGCAGACTCTGGGTGGGCCAGACGGCCTCCCAACTTGGCGAACATGCAAGTCTGGTGATTCTGCCGCTCTTCGCCGTCCTGACACTCAATGCCGATGCCAGCCAGTTGGGCGCCCTGCGCGCGGTGGGACAGGCGCCGATCCTGCTGCTGTCGCTCTTCGTCGGCGCATGGGTGGACAGGTGGCGGACCCGTACGGTGATGGTCCTGACGGACGCCGGTCGGGCCCTGGCCCTGGGCGCCGCAGCGGTGGCTGGCCTCCTCGGCTGGCTCGGCATGCCGACGCTGTTCGTGGTCGCCTTCACCGTCGGGGCTCTGTCCGTGTTCTTCGACGTGGCATACCAGGCGTCCTTGGTACGGCTGGTGAAACGCGATCAGTTGGTGCGGGGCAACAGCGCGCTGGAGGGCAGTCGGTCCGCTGCGCAGATCGGCGGTCCCGCCCTCGGTGGTGCGTTGGTATCGGCGCTGTCGGCGCCAATCGCTGCCGCCTCCAGTGCAGTGTTCTTCGCGCTGTCGTTCCTGTCGATCCGACGGATCGGTCGCCGCGAATCCATCCCGGAACGCTCGGAACGTCTTCCTCGGGTCTGGCGGCGGATCCATGAGGGTCTCCGCTTTGTCGCCGGTGACACCTCGCTGCGGACTGTGTGCCTCGCGTCAGCCGCCTTCCAGTTCGCCTTCGCGGCTGTGATGACCGTCTATCTACTGTTCCTGCCACGGGACCTGCACCTGCCGGGCACCGTCGTCGGGCTGGCACTCGCGGCGACGGGGCCGGGCGCGCTCCTGGGCTCGCTGCTGGCCGGCCGCCTGCCGAGCCGCTTCGGACATGGCGCTGTGCTCGTGTCCGCGGCAGCACTCGGCGACAGCGTGTTCCTGTTCGTGCCTGCACTGCACGGCTCCTCTGCGGTGACGGTTCCCGCACTCCTTACAGTCAACTTCGTCTTCGGGACCTTCAGCCAACTGGTGAATGTCACGATCATGGCCGTCCGGCAGACCGTCACTCCGGACGGGATGCAAGGCCGCGCGGCCGCGACGATCAACTTTGTCGGCATGGGACTGACTCCGCTCGGCTCGCTGCTCGGCGGCTTTCTCGCGGAAGTATGGGGAACACGCACCAGCCTCCTGGTGACAGCCGCAGGCATGCTGCTGTCACCGGCACTGATGGCCCTGTCCCCACTCGCCCGCCTCGGGCGGACGCTTCCCGCCCCGCCGGAGACTCCGGTCCCGTCTGCGTGAGACGGCTTCTGTCGCCGTGAACAGCCGACACAACTCCGTCAGCGGTCGCGGCCATCACGGAAGCGGACTCGCGCCAGCGCATCGGCTTTCATCTGGAGCCAGGTCACCGGCGGCGAATACGTGCTAGCCCCCAGCCGGTCCGCCACTCCTGTGGACGTCGGACCACCTGACCAACGGCGCTCACGCACAGTGAACGTCCACAATCATGATCCGCCAACTAACCCCCTCAAGATCCGCCAACAAGAATTCTCCACGCGCTCCTGACCTGCGCATCTCGGACCATGATCCGCCAACTAAAATTCTCGGTCACAGCCGCTGCGACCGAGATCTATAGATGGCGGACGAGCACGGGAGATGGCGGATCTTGGCGGCGACCGGCGACCAATGCGCTCACCTGCGGCGATGCCTTCAGGCTCGGGATCGTCGGTGGCAGGATCCGCCAACTATCGCCCTCAAGATCCGCCAACTGCTCTTCTCTGCTCGCTCGTGACCTGCGCGGATATACGCCCGTCCCGCCAACTACCTTCCTCGGTCACAGCCGCTGTGACCCTGCGGCCGAGTTGGCCCACTGGTGCCGGAGTCGACCCGCCGGGCATCGACGCCGGCACGCGGACCGCCACGGCAGCGAGGAGCGGACATCAACTCCTATCCGGCTCAGCGCCGCGTGCAGACGCCCTGGACACCGGGCCCGAAACCACACCGCCTCTGCCGCGACCCCGGTGCCCCGTCACACGCGATGATCCGGAGTTCCGGAATCCCGCTCACGTTTCCCTCAACTCCCTTGTCTCGCACCTGATGCCTTTGATCGAATCCAGAAGTAATTCAGACCGTTCCGGGAGCCGGCGACCTACGACTTCCCGGAAGAAGTGAAACGGGGACACAGTGAAGACGATGAATCGGAAAGGCCTGACGGGTATCACCGCTCTGGCGTCCGCCACGCTGATCATGGTTTCATCCGGCAGCGCACATGCCGCCATCAAGCCGGGAACCATCAACACGGTGAAGGTCTCGAACAGCACGCAGAAGATCACCAGCGGGGTGGCAGGCATCGATCACGCGGGCAAGGACACCTGCAAGGCAGGCGCCGCATGGAATGCCCGGGTGTACTGGACGCTCGGGAAGGTGACCACGTCGAAGATCACCGTCAAGGACGTCAAGGTCACCTACTCGGTCGGCTCCGGCCGCAAGCTGTCGGTCTCCTCGCTCGGGCTCATCGACGGCAAGGGCAAGCAGATCTGGTCCACCTACTCCCCCTACGGCAAGCAGGTCAGCGGTCTGGTCGAGAAGAAGTCGCACAGCATCAAGAAGACAGCCGGCGGAACCAAGAAGGAGCGGGTCGCTCTCGTGATCCGTGCCAGCCTCACCGGCCGTAAGTCCGGCGAGATGCCGTGGTGCACTCCGGACTCCCTGATCTACTTCTACCTTCAGCAGAACCGGTAGGAGCCGCGTCCGTCACGTCCCGCTTCTCACCCGCCGTGCACCGCCCCTCCGGTGGTGACGCTCTCACCGCACACCGCCCACGGCGAGCCGTACCGGCACCACAATCCGTGGTGCGGTGCCCCGCTCGCCGTGGGCGGTGACGCGGCCCGGCCTTCGGCCCCGTCCGTTCCCTCGCCGTCCGACGGCGGGTTGCCTGGCCGGCCGCGGAGTCAACGGCGCGGGTGAGGCCGTGAAAAACCGCTGCCCGGATACGCTCTAGTAGTAGCCCTTCGTACCGTCGTGCAGCTCGCGGACGATAGCCGCGTGCTGCACGTGTGCCCGGTCCAGCGCATGTGGCGGACGAGGCCCGCCGTCGTCATCGCCGGTGAGCCGGCTCAGGCGTCGCGGTCGGACTGCTCGGCCCTGGCGGCGTTCCGCTCCTTGATGCGGACGGCCTCCTTGCGGACCTCGGCCTGGGTGGCGCGCTCCTTCTCCAGCCACTCCGGGCCCTCCTGCTTGAGGGCCTCGATCTGCTCGGTCGTGAGCGGCTCGGTGACACCGCCCCGAGCGAGGCCGGCGATGGAGATCCCCAGCTTCGACGCGACCACCGGGCGGGGGTGCGGGCCGTTGTGGCGCAGCTCCTGCAGCCACTGGGGCGGGTCGGTCTGCAGCGCGTTCAGCTCGGCGCGCGAGACGACGCCCTCCTGGAACTCGGCGGGGGTGGCTTCGAGGTACACACCCAGCTTCTTCGCCGCGGTGGCGGGCTTCATCGTCTGGGTGGTCTGGTGCGACGTCATGGTTCCAGGGTATCGAGCATGTGCACCGCCTCCGACCACGGCCGGTAACCTGGCGGGGTGACTGGCTCGGAAGTACCCCCTGCGTTCCGGCTCGCCTACGTTCCCGGCGTGACCCCGACCAAGTGGGTGCGTATCTGGAACGAGCGCCTGCCCGGTACCCCGCTCTCCCTCGTCGGCGTGCCCTCGGCCGAGGCGGCGGATCTGCTGCGTGGCGGCGGCGCCGACGCCGGCTTCGTACGGCTGCCCGTCGACCGCACGGACCTCAGCGCGATCCCTCTGTACACGGAGACGTCGGTCGTCGTGGTTCCCAAGGATCACGCCGCGGTCGCCGTCGAGGAGATGTCGGTGGAGGATCTCGCCGACGAGATCGTGCTGCACCCCCTCGACGACGTCCTCGACTGGGAGCGCCCTCCGGGACGGCCGGCCTTCGAGCGGCCCGCCACGACGGCGGACGCGGTCGAGCTGGTGGCCGCAGGCGTGGGACTGCTCGTCGTACCGCAGTCGCTCGCCCGTCTGCACCACCGCAAGGACCTCACCTACCGGCCCCTCGTCGGTGTCCCCGAGTCGAAGATCGCCCTGTCGTGGCCCGAGGAGAAGACCACGGACCTGGTGGAGGAGTTCATCGGGATCGTCCGCGGCCGGACGGTGAACAGCACCCGGGGGCGTCCCCCGACACCACCGCAGCCGAAGACGAAGCGCGCGGACAAGAAGACGCCGGCCCCGCGCAAATCGGCGGCGGGCAAGAACGCGCGTGGCGCCGCCGGCGCCAAGAACCCCAAGGGCGCGGCCAAGCGGGGAAAGCCGCGGCGGCGGCCGTAGCGGGGTCCGCCCCCTACCCGTAGTACTCCAGAGCTACGCGGCAGGTGCGCTCCTGCGCGGGACGCCGACCATACGGGTCGGCCCATAACTTCGGTACCGGATTCAACGAGCACTATCCGGCACGGAAGGACATTCGATGGCGTCCCGCTCACGGACCAGCCGCGCTCTGCTCACCGCACTCGTCACCGCGTCCGTGGCGCTCCCGGTGTCGGGCGCGGCCCGCCCCGCCGCAGTGCCCGCGCCCGTCCCGGCACCGGCCGTCCCGCTGCGCGCGGCGGACCCTGCCTCGCTCGACGCCCGGTACGCCGCGGGCCGCAGGGACATGTGGGCCGCGCGGGAGGTGGCGGCCAGGCACGGCGACGCGCGGCGCGCGGCCACGCTCGCGGACATGGCGGGACCCGGGCGCTCCTTCCTGATGTTCGACGGGCGTGACGGAGGCCGTGGCGCGGAGGTGCTCGGGGACCTGTCCCGGGCGGAGCGCGTCGCCGTGCTCGTCCCGGGGGCCGGTGTCGATCTCGACCACTACGCGCGTGTGCGGCGTGACGCCGAGGCGCTGCTCGCTGAGGTCGGCGGTGCGTCCGCCGTCGTCGTCTGGCTCGGCTACCGGCCACCGGCCCTGCTGAGCACGGCGGCCCTGACACCGGCGCGGGCGCAGGAGGCCGCTCCGGCCCTGCGCGCCCTCGTCCGCGAGTTGGGCACGGCCAGGCCGGGCGCCCGGGTCTCCCTCCTCTGTCACTCCTACGGTTCCGTCGTCTGCGCGCGGGCGGCGTCCGCGCTCGCCGTCGCGGACATCGTGCTGTACGGCAGCCCCGGCACGGGCGCGGACCGCGTGGGATCGCTCCGCGCCACGGCCACCGTCCGAGCGGGCCGAGGCCGCGAGGACTGGATCGCCGGTGTGCCGCACCTCGCGCTCCCGCTCCCCTTCGGCACGGTCGGCTTCGGTACGGACCCGGTGGCGACGGAATTCGGCGCCGCGCTCTTCGACGCGGGCGACTGCGGCCACAGTGGCTACCTGAGGCCGGGGTCCGTCTCGCTGCGCAGCATCGCGGGGATCGTCGCGGGGATCGGAGACCGTCGTGCGTGACGCGCTGCGGGAATCGATTCGGCGACGCTGGCGGACCGCCCTGCGCGCGCTCGCCGTCCTGGGCGTGGTGTGCGGCCACTGGCTGGTGACCGCACTGGTGGCGGACAGCGGCACGGTGCACGGTTCGAGTCCCCTGCGGTACATGCCGCGGCTCGCGCCGGTCTCCTGGCTGTTCCAGACCCTCGCACTGTTCTTCCTGGTGGGCGGCCTGGTCGGCGCGAGGGCGTACGCGTCCGCGCGGGCGCGCGGTGAGAGCTACGGGCGCTGGCTGCGAGTCCGCACGGGCAGGCTGTTCCGGCCGGTCACCGTCGTACTCGCCGTCTGGACATTGGCGGCGGGCGTGATGCTGGCTACGGGGGTGGACGAGCGGACGGTGCGCGCGCTGGGGAAGCTGGTCTGGTCGCCGCTGTGGTTCCTGCTGGTGTTCGCGGCGCTGACGGCAGCGACCCCGTGGCTGGCACGGCTGCACCCGCTGTGGCCGCTAGCCGTGGTCCTGCACGCGGACCTGTTACGCCTGGGCCTCGACGGGCCCGCCGCACTGGGGTGGGTCAACGTCGCGGCGGGCTGGATGGTCCCCTACTGCCTGGGGACGGCCTGGGCGCGGGGCGGCCTGCGGGACCGGGGGACGGGCTGGATGCTGCTGATCGGGGGCTCCGCGGCGACGGCGGGGCTGGTGCTGTTCGCCGGGTACCCGGCGTCCATGGTCGGGGTGCCGGGCGCGGCGCTCTCCAACCTCGATCCGCCGACGCTCGCGGCGGTCACGTTCGGTCTCGCCCAGTGCGGTGCCGCCCTGCTGCTGCTCGGCCGATTGCGGCGGGTGCTCGCGCGGCCCGCGATATGGGCCCCGGTGGCACTGCTGAACCTGTCCGCGATGACCGTCTTCCTGTGGCACCAGACCGCGATGATCGTGGTGACGTCGACCGTCCTGTTCCTGTGCGGCCCTCTGCCGGGCCTGCACACCGTTCCCGACGGTCCGGCCTGGGTGTTCGCCCGGCCTGCCTGGCTGCCGCTGTTCGCCTTGGTGCTGCTTGTGTGCTGGTTCGCCTTCGGGGCGTACGAGCAGCGGCGCGGGGCCCGTTCGAAGGTTGTGCGGTCGGCGTCCCCCGCCCGGACCAGGGAGTCGCACCATGCCTAAGCTGAGCGTCATGACGGGGGCGGGGGCCGGGGATCGGATGGTGTCCGGTCTGCGAGCGCTGTGGCGCAGGCTGTACGAAGATCTGTGGGCCATGCCTGTGGACGTGATCCCGCCCCTGGGACAGCCCGGAGCGCCGGTCTGGCGGCCCGCGTTCGCAATGCTGCTCACGCTCCTGACGGCGGTCGTCGCCGTGTGGCACGTGCCCGACCTGATCCCTCACGGTGCCGCTGTGCCGGAGTACGTGGTGGTCCTGGTCGTGCTCCAGGCGACGGCGCTACTCGCCGGTATGTGGCGGCCCCTGTACGCCTGGTGGGCCTCGCTGGTTCTGATGATCATCAGCGTTCGCTTCGCCGGGGCCGCGATGACACCGGGCGGACTCTTCCCGTGGACGGGTCCTGAGATCGCGCTGCAGAGCGGGGCGCTCTTCCTGCTGACGCTCCGCGTCCGCCCGCGCCGGGCAGTCCTCGCCCTGGCTCTGAGCCTGCTGGCGGGGCTGGTGTCCGGCGGCTTCACCAACGGGACCCACACCTTGTCCCTGGCTGTCGCCGCGGTGGCCGTCGGCACGGCCGTCGTGACCGGGGCCGCCCTGCGCGCCCTGCGGGTGGCGCGCACCGAGCTGGTGGAGCAGTCGGAACTGACCGAGGAGGAGCGGGCCCGTCGCACGCTCCTGGAGGAGCGCAACCGGATCGCCCGCGAACTGCACGACGTGGTCGCCCATCACATGTCGGTGATCTCCATCCAGGCGCAGGTCGCCTCGCACCTGGTCGAGAACCCTTCGGACGAGCTCAGGGAGAACCTCGCCGGCATACGGGAGAACGCGGTCGAGGCGCTGGCCGAACTGCGCAGGGTGCTGGGTGTGCTGCGCTCGGAGGACGCCGCGGCGGACGGGCTGCGCCACGCCCCCCAGCCGACCCTCGACCGGCTCGAGGAACTGGCCGGCAAGGTGCGGGGCGCCGGTGTCGCGGTCGATACGGAGACGACGGGGAGGCCGCGCCCGCTGCCGCCGGGTGTGGAGCTGTCGGCCTTCCGCATCGTGCAGGAGGCGCTGAGCAATGTGATGCGGCACGCTCCCGGAGCACGCGCCAGGGTGGAGGTCGGCTACCACTCGGCAGCCGTCACGGTCCGGATCACGAACACGGCACCCGGGTCGCCTCCCGCGGACACCGGCGGAGTCGGGCACGGGCTGCTCGGCATGCGGGAACGCACCGCGATGCTGCGCGGCGATCTCACCCACGGCCCCGCCCCTGGCGGAGGCTACGAAGTAATGGCGACGCTTCCCCTGGAGGAACCCTCATGACCATCCGTGTGCTGATCGCCGACGATCAGATGATGGTCCGTCAAGGATTCACGGTGCTGCTGAACGCAGAGCCGGACATCGAGGTCGTCGGCCAGGCCGTGGACGGTCTGGACGCACTGGAGAAGTCGGCGGAACTCGTCCCGGACGTCGTCCTGATGGACATACGCATGCCGCGTCTGGGCGGCATCGACGCCACCCGGCGCCTCACCGGAGCCCCCGGGGCGACTGTCCGGGTTCTGGTGCTGACCACCTTCGACCTCGACGAGTACGTGTACGAGGCGCTGCGCTCGGGGGCTTCCGGGTTCCTGCTGAAGGACGCCTCGGCGGCCGAACTCGCGGAGGCGGTGCGGGTGGTGGCGGCCGGTGACGCCCTGCTGGCACCGAACATCACCAAGCGCCTGATCGCGGAGTTCTCCCGGGTGAGCTCCGGTCCGCGCGCCCCGGTCAGGGAGCGCGTCGACGATCTGACGGAGCGCGAGACGGAGGTGCTCTCACTGATCGCGCAGGGACTGTCGAACGCGGAGATCGCGGTGCGCCTGGTGGTTGCGGAGCAGACCGTGAAGACCCATGTGAGCCGGATCCTGGTGAAGCTCGGCCTGCGTGACCGGACGCAGGCCGCGGTCCACGCGTACGAGTCGGGGCTGGTGCGGCCGGCCGGCTACTGAGCTCGCGGGAGCGCGCCGTACACCCCGTCGATCAGGGCCATCTTGCGCGGGTCGTCGGCGATGTCCGGGCCCATGCGGTTCATGACGTAACCGAGGGCGACCCCGGCCTCGGGGTCGGCGAGACCGCAGGAGCCGCCCGCCCCGTCGTGGCCGACCGCGCGCGGATTGGGACCGTACGAGCCGTTCGGGCCGCTCAGCCAGAGACCGAGGCCCAGCTCGGTGTCGTGGGTGAAGCCCGCTCCCAGCACCAGGTCCCGGCAGCTTCCCTGCCCCTCGCGGACCCGCTCGGCCGCCTCCTTCGACAGGATCCGCCGGCCGTCGAGGGACCCGCGTCCGGCGAGGATGCCGTAGAGCGCGGCGACCCCACGCGCGGTGCCGTGGCCGTTGGCGGCGGGGATCTCGGCCGCCCGCCATTCGGGGGTGTTGGCGGCGGCGACGCCTGTGCCGGGGTTGAGCAGGGACGCCAGGGCGACGGGCTCCATCCGGGCGAAGAGAGCGGCCTGTTCGCGCGCGACGGACTTCGGCTGGACGAGCTCGGCGACCCGCCCGGCGTCCTTGTCAGGGAGCCCGACGGTGAAGTCGATGCCCAGCGGCCCGGTGATCTCCTGCCGCAGGAACTCCCCCGGCAGCAGCCCGGTGACGCGGCGGACGACCTCGCCGACGAGGAAGCCGTACGAGATCGCGTGGTACCCGGAGCGGGTGCCGGGCTCCCACCACGGAGCGGTGGCGGCGAGGCGGGCCGTGGTCAGCTCCCAGTCGTAGAGCTCGGCCAGGGTGTGCGGATCGCGCAGGCCCGCGACGCCCGAGCGGTGCGAGAGAAGGTGGCGTACACGTACGGATTCCTTGCCCTCGGCCGCGAATTCCGGCCAGTAGTCCGCGACCGGGGCGTCCAGGTCGAGCGTCCCGCGGTCGACGAGGACGTGAGCGCAGAGAGCCGTCGGCCCCTTGGTCGTGGACCACACGTTGACCACTGTGTCCCGCTCCCACGGCCGGGTCCTGTCGCCGTCCGCCCAGCCGCCCCAGAGGTCGACGACGGGAGTGCCGTCGAGCAGGACGGTGACGGCCGCGCCCAGTTCGTCGCGCTCGGCGAAGTTCGCCGCGAACGCGTCGCGCACCGCCGTGAAGCGGTCGTCACAGTGACCATGGATCTGCGGCACGGGTCTCTCCTCGTCTCGGTGGCTCGCACCATACCGACTGGTCGGACCGGCGGACAGGTGCCGTGCCCCGCTTCCTTCGACCGGGGGATCCCTGGAACGTCCTCGCGGCCCGGCTCGCGGTCAGTTCGCGAGCGCTTCGAGGCTGAACGTCCAGCGGCCGGGCAGTCCGACGAGTGTCACCGTGGACAGTGGGCGCACCTCGACGCTCCAGTACGTCATCGGCGGGGCCTTGAGCGCGTACACGAGGGCGGCGCGGACGACCGCCGGTTCGGCGACGGCCACGATCGCGCCCTCCAGCACGGGGCGGGTGTCGAGCCAGCCCCCTATGCGGGAGATGAAGGCGAGTAGCGATTCGCCGCCGTGCGGCGCGGAGCGTGGGTCGGTGAGCCAGGTGTGGACGCCGGCCGGCTCGCCGGCGGCGACCTCGGAGAAGGTGTAGCCCCGCCATCGGCCCATGTCGCAGTCGCGCAGGGCGGGCTGGACCAGCGGTGCGAAGCCGAGGGCGTCGCCCGTGGCACGGCTGCGCGGGGTGGGTGAGCAGTAGCGCATCTCGGCGGCGCCGAGCGGCACCAGAGCGTGCGCGGCGAGCCTCACCTCGTGCCAGCCCGTGTCGTCGAGCGGCCGGTCGTCGTCGAAGCGCTCGGCGAGCAGGGCGGAGCTGCGTGCTGCTGCGACCAGTGAGACGCGAACACTCATGGGCGCGATCGTGGGGGCGAACGGCGCGCCGGTCAAGAGGGCGGCACGGCGTCGTGCAAGCGCTTCCTCAGCCGGCTTGAAGAGCCATCCACATGTCCGGGACCTCCAGAGGCGCGAAGCCGATCTTCGCGTAGACCCCGTGGTCGTCCCTCGTCGCGAGGAGGAGCCGGGTCAGCCGGCGTAATCTGCCCGCCGGCCGTGATCAGGACGTCGGACCCGCGGAGCGTGCCGCCGATCTCGCCGCGGCGTGCTCCGCTCCGGGCGCGCCGACGCGTGCGGTCATAGACTTGTCGACATGGACAGCCACCCGTGAGGAGGTCACTCCCGATGGAGGCACACACCGGCGACCGGCTGCTGACGCACGGCAGGACCGTGGGGCAGCACGACAGGGTCGCAGAGATCGTCGAGGTGCTCGGCGACGAGGGCAGCCCCCCGTACCGTCTGCGCTTCGAGGACGGGCACGAATCGATCAGGTCCCCCGGACCCGACAGCGTCGTTCAGCACGGGACCCCCAAGGACCGGGACAGGTAGGACGCGCGCGCCGGGGGCACGAGTGGCCCCCGGCACGCGTGTCCGGCGGCTGCCGAGTTCGCACCCGTGTCAGCGTGGGGCGCGGGCCCGGGTCGCGTAGTGGTCGGCGACCACCCGGGCCATGGCCCCGATGCGGTCCGCCTTCACATGCCTGGCGGAGAAAAAGATGTGACCGCCCACTTCCGGGTGACCGGCAGCGAGGTCCAGGTGCCGTGAGAGTTCGGCCGGGTCCTGCCAGGCGGCCGGCTGGGCGGGGTCACCCGCCTTGTGGAGCGCCTCTCCCACGTACAGGTCGACGCCCGTGCCCTTGACCGTCCCGGCCCACCACGACAGCAGCTTCGCGTAGTCGGCGGCGGCGAAGCCGATGTTCCAGTAGATCTGGGGGCAGATGTAGTCGATCCATCCCTCCTTCACCCACTTCCGGGTGTCGGCGTGCAGGTCGTCGTACGTCTCCACGCCGGCCGCGGTGTCGGAGCCCGCCGGATCGGTCGAGGCGTTGCGCCACACCCCGAAAGGGCTGATCCCGAACCGCGTACCGCTCCGGACCTCCTTGATCCGTGCGGCGGTCTCGCGCACCAGCCGGTCTGTGTTGTCGCGGCGCCAGGCGTCCTTGTCGGTGAAGTCCCCGCCGTGCTGCGCGAACGCGTCGTCGTCCTCGAAGACCTGGCCCGCCACCGGATAGGGGTAGAAGTAGTCGTCCCAGTGCACCGCGTCGATCGCGTATCGGCTGACCGCGTCGAGCATCGCGTCCTGGACGAACTTCCGGACCTCGGGCAGTCCCGGGTTGTAGTAGAGCTTTCCGCCGTACGGCAGGACCCAGTCCGGGTGGAGCCTGGCCGGGTGGGTGGCGACCAGCTTAGAGGGGTCCGTGTGGTTGGCCACCCGATAGGGGTTGAACCACGCGTGCAGCTCCAGACCGCGCGCGTGCGCCTCGCGCACCGCCGTCCCCAGCGGGTCCCATCCCGGGTCCTTGCCCTGGACGCCCGTGAGGCACTCGGCCCACGGCTCGAACGACGACGGCCACAGGGCGTCGGCGGTCGGGCGGACCTGGAGGACCACGGTGTTCAGCTTCAGCTCCACCGCCCGGTCCAGATGAGCGATCAGCTCCGCCTCCTGGGCGGCCGCGCCCAGGCCGGTCGTGGAGGGCCAGTCGATGTTCGCGACCGTGGCGATCCACATCCCGCGCATCTCACCCTGGTCCGCTTCGCGGCGCCGGTGCCGTCCGGCGCCCGGCCGGGGTGCGGCAGCGGCATCACCCGCGGTCAGCAGCGCGGCCACCGTGCCCGCCGCACCCATCACAAAGGACCTACGGCCAAAACGACGCATGTATCCACCTTTCGTTCCTCTGTTCCTCACGTCACGCCGTGCAGTGCGTCACGCAGATCATGCCCGCCCCGATTCCGTGCGACCCGCAGCTCACCGGAGCCTCGTCGCGGAGTAACGTCGTGGGGTCGAGGCGGACACCGGAATCAAACGGGACCTGCCGCACGAAGATCAGCGAAAGGCACGAGGTGACGGACTCTATGGCCGACATTGCACGCGTCGGAGTGGTGGGCTGTGGCCAGATGGGCGCAGGCATCGCGGAGGTGTGTGCCCGCAGCGGCCTCGAGGTCAAGGTGGCCGAGACCACCGGCGAGGCCCTGGAGATAGGGCGTACCCGGCTGCACAACTCCCTCTCCAAGGCCGCCGAACGCGGCAAGATCACAGCTGAGGAGCGTGACGAGACCCTCGCCCGCCTCAGCTTCACCACCGACCTCGGCGAGTTCGCGGACCGCGATCTCGTGATCGAGGCCGTCGTGGAGAACGAGCAGGTCAAGACTGAGATCTTCCAGGTACTCGATCAGGTGGTGACCCGACCGGACGCCATCCTCGCCTCGAACACCTCCTCCATCCCGCTGGTGAAACTGGCCGTGGCCACGTCGCGCCCGGACCAGGTCATCGGCATCCACTTCTTCAACCCGGCCCCGGTGCAGCGGCTCGTCGAGCTGATCCCGGCGCTGACGACGTCCGACGAGACCATAAAGCGTGCCGAAGCGGTCGTGCAGAACGTGCTGGACAAGCACGCGATCCGCGCCCAGGACAGGTCCGGCTTCGTCGTCAACGCCCTGCTGATCCCGTACCTGCTCTCGGCGATCCGGATGTTCGAGTCGGGCATCGCCAGCCGCGAGGACATCGACAACGGCATGGAGATGGGCTGCGCCCACCCGATGGGTCCGCTCAAGCTCGCCGACCTGATCGGTCTGGACACCGTGGCCTCGGTCGCCGACTCGATGTACGCGGAGTACAAGGAACCGCTGTACGCCGCTCCCCCGCTGCTCCAGCGGATGGTCGACGCGGGCCGGCTCGGCCGCAAGACCGGCTCGGGCTTCTACCCGTACGGCTGACCGTCCTACCGGCGGGCCCGGCGCTCACCTTGAGTTCTAGTGGTTGTCGCAACACCCCAGTTCAGGGGATGCGATGGACTTCAAGATCCGGGACCGGTCCAGTATCCGGGGGCTCCGTCCCTTGTCCGAGGAACGGCGCCTCTACCTTCAGCTCATGCAGCAGGGCGTGAGCAACAAAGAGGCGTGCCGGATCGTCGGCATCAACGAGAAGACCGGGCGGCGCTGGCGTAACGGCCGTGCCCCGTCCGGCGGGCATGTCGGGGCGCCACCGATCACCGCGGTGGCGCCCCTGCCCGGTCCCTCGCGGTATCTGCGGGAGAGCGACCGCATTCACATCGCCGACCGGCTGCGGGAGAAGGCCACGGTCCGTGCGATAGCCGCCGAGATCGGCCGCAGCCCGTCCACGGTCAGCCGGGAGATCCGCCGCAACCGTCACCCGGTCAACGGCCAGTACCGCCCGCACGCGGCCCAGGCCCGCGCCGAAGCCCGCCGGCCCCGGCCCAAGTCCGGGAAGATCGGCCAGAACCCACAGCTGCGGGACTCCATCCAGGACCACCTGGACATACGGTGGAGCCCTGAACAGATCTGCCAGGCTCTGCGGGCACAGTTCCCCCGGCAGCCGGAGATGCACGTGGTCCACGAGACGATCTACCAGGCCCTCTACATCCAGGGCCGGGGCGAACTACGCCGCGAGCTGGCACGCGCGCTGCGATCGGGCCGCGCCTGGCGCGAACCTCGCCGCCAGGCCCAGCAGCGCCAGCCCCGGTTCACCACCCCGATGGTCATGATCAGCGAACGCCCTGCCGAGGCGGAGGACCGTGCCGTCCCCGGCCACTGGGAGGGCGACCGTGCGACACGAAGTTGCACGAATTTGAGTGGACTGACCGATTGGAGAGGCGGTTGATGAAGCCGTAGGTGCAGTCACGGGTCCGTGTCCGTATGACCCGTCCCCGCCCTTGACGTGCGATGCCGGTAACGGCGTGGTGCGAAGCTCAGGGGAAAGCCCAAGGACTTCCGTTCCATCCGGGAGTTACCGGCAAGGGGAAGACCGGACGGGTGAAGTACATGAACTCCCGATGATGCCTCGCGATCCCAAGCCCCGCCGATGGAATGCGTGAGTGGGGTGCATGGCTAGCCGTTGAGAAGCGGCAGGCGCTGGCCGGTAGAGGTCACTCCGGCCAGGTGGACACCGTCGCCTCGGGGTAAAGGGAGCACCCACCCCGGTCGTATCTCATTCGTGTGGAACGTGGAAACCCCGTTGGGGTCCGGGCCGCTTTGGCTCGGTCGGCCGACCACAAGGAAGGCTCAACTCCCCAGCGGGAACAGGACGGCCCAACAAGCCAATGCCGGAAGCCGAAAGGAAGCGGGAACCCGGGGCAGCACGACGACCGGCCTCTCCGCCGGTCGCCCCGCATAACCGTCCGGATACGGGTGCTGCCCGACCCGAAAGGGTGCTGACGTGGGCCGGGTGAGCCTGTGCGGAATCACTGAGCAAAGACTACGGAACCGAGGGGCAAGTTGGACACCTTGCAGATCATGGACGGATCGGCCTCGGCCCTTCCTGCTGCTTCTGTTCCGGTGAACGGACCCGAGGGCGAAGACTTGGACTGGGCGTCGATTGACTGGCGGCGGGTCGAGGAAGACGTACGGCGTCTGCGGCAGAGAATCTTCACGGCATCGCAGGCAGGGGATCTGAAGAAGGTCCGCAATTTGCAGAAGTTGATGCTCCGGTCCCGCTCGAACACGCTCGTGAGCGTGCGGCGGGTTACTGAGATCAATGCTGGACGTGCGACAGCGGGAGTCGATGGAAAGGTGGTGCTGCTTTCCCAGAGCAAGGCCGCATTGGCCCAGTGGCAGGGCCCCGGGGAGAATCCCGTTCGCCCGTTTTGATCATGTGATGCCGTGGAGTGTGAGCGCGGTCTGCCGCTGGCGATGTTGGTCCAGCCGGTGCGGTGGAGGGTGGCGCGGGTGAGGTCGCGCAGGGCGCTCATGACGGCCGGGGTGTGGTGGCGTCGGATCTGACTGGCGTCTTCGGTGAAGGTGACGTCCTTGGTCCAGTGGACGGTGTTCTCGATGATCCAGTGGCCGCGGGCCCAGGCGGCGATCTCGGCCGGGGATGCCTGGTGGGCGGGCAGGTCGGTGACGGCGTAGACCGTCTCGGTCTGCCACTTCTTCGCGCCGATGCGGCGGCGTTTGCGGTGGATGCGCACGACCTGGGCCGCGTGTGGGAACAGCAGGCCGTCCACGGATACGACCTTCGCCTCCCGGACTTCTTCGCGGCCGTGGCCCCGGTCGCGAGAGCGGTGCAGCATCGGCGCCTTGCTCCAGGGGAGCTTCCTCAACTGGCCTGCCAGAGCGGGCGTAGGGTCGGCCGGACGGCGAGGTGCCTGCTGAGCAGGTCCTTTTCCGTCCGACCTCCCTCCGAACCGGACATGCGAGCTTTCCCCGCATCCGGCTCTCCAGTGGTGCTACTGAGCGATCGGCTGCTGATGGATCTCGGCGTGACAGCGGTCGCAGACGATCAGGGTCTTCCGACGTCTGGTCCGCATCGTTTCGACCCACCGGGGTGCGGCCGTGGAGCTGTATCGGTTGAGATCGGCGAGTCGCCTGACGTGGTGGACGGTGATCCCGTCAGGCGACGCGCAGAGCTCGCAGATTCCGGCGGTCAGCCGGTCGATGAGCCGGCGGCCCTTCTTCGTCGGCCACGCCCCGTCGATGATCGGCGGGGCGTGTTTGCGCCGGCGGAGAGGGATGCCGCCGAACCTGGCGGTGAACACCTTGCCCGCTGGAGTACGTTGGACCGCTTCGAAGCACCGGCGTTTCCCGAAGGGGGTCTCGATGGTGCTCTTGTGGCGTTCCCGCATGATCCAGGGAGGGCGGCGGTGCTTGGCCGCCAGGGTCGAGAGCATCGACCGTTCCATGTACTGGCGGAGCTTGTTCAGCCAGTTGATGTTCCCTGCCATCTGGAAGTACTGGACATAGCCGCGGTATTCCATCCCGAAGGTGGCGACGATGTTGTGGTCGCTGGTGCGAATCAGGTCGTTACGGATCAGGGGTTTGCCCTGTCCGCGCTGGTAGTTCCGGCATCTGGCGTTGACGGTCTCCGGCGGAACGCCGAGGGCGATGGATCCGTTGAGGACCCGTCGTCCCTTGGTCCGCCAGGTGTCGTTGTGCCTGGTCCAGATGTCGTAGCCGAGGAACCGCGCCTTGTGGGTGCGGGCGTGCGTGATCAAGGTCTTCTCCGCGGAGAGCCGCAGTTTCAACTTGTCGTGCAGGAACACGGCAAGCTTGTCCTTGATCTCCTCGGCTTCGGCCTTCGGACCGACGAATCCCAGCAGGTGATCGTCGGCGTATCGGACATACCTCAGCCGCCGGTAGCCGGGGTCGTTCACGTCGACGCTCGGGATCGACTGCTGGACCCTGCGCAGGGACCGGACCTTGGTGCGGTCGCCCTTGCGTCTCCAGTAGCCGATCGTCGCAGTCACGTTCCCGTACTCCCGGTTTTGGCGGCGGACGGCACCCCGTGTGAAGGCCGGTACCAGTTCCTGTTCCACGAACCTGTCGAGACGGTCGAGGTAAATATTGGACAGGATCGGCGAGACCACTCCTCCTTGTGGTGCACCGGAGTAGGTGGCGTGCCAGATCCAGTCCTCCATATATCCCGCCCGCAGCATGTCCGAGACCAGGGCCAGGAAACGTCCGTCATGGATGCGTTCGGCCAGGATCGCGAGCATGACCTCGTGGTCGAGACTGCCGAAGCAGTCGGCGATGTCGCCCTCGATGAACCAGGTGGTGCCCGTCCATGTCGAAGCGATCTCGTCGAGCGCGGTATGGCAGCCCCGACCGGGGCGGAAGCCGTGCGATCTGGGCGAGAACTGCGGTTCGTAGTACGCCTCCAGCAGGAGACGCACCACTTCCCCGACCAGTTTGTCCGTCCAGGTCGGCAGCCCCAGGGGCCGCAGACTTCCGTTCTTCTTGGGGATGTGCACCCTCCGGACCGGGGAGAACCGGTAGCGCTCGGCCTTCAACAGGCCGATGATCTCCCGAATTCTTCCCAGACTCATCCCGTCGGGTGTCTCCCCGTCGACCCCGGGCGTCATCGCTCCGCCGTTGGCGTAGATGCGTCCGTAGGCCATCAGGAACAGCTGTTCGCTGAACAGCTGCCGATACAACCGTTCCAGAGGCAGACCGCGTCTGCCCCTGTCGCTCAGGACACCGAGCACTGTGTCAGCGCTCTGCATTTCGCATACCTCCCCGGTGTCGCCGGTGTCCGTACCACCTGTGCCCCTTCGCCCTGCGAGCGGCTTTCCCGCTCTCCTTGGCCGGGCGTCACTCCGGCGACTACTACGGGCACTCCGTCACCGCCAGCCGTACTGGGACGGTGATCCCACGTTCGTCTCTGACACACGATCAGCGCGGCCCAGGCGCCCCATTCATCTCCTTCAATGCCCTCGCTGGGCATCGCTCCCGCCGCGAAGGTTGACCAGGGCGAACCAGTACGTCCCCGGTCACGACGGGCACCGGTTCCAGGTGCCGTTCCGGTCGCAGTAAATTGCTGCCGCTGGAGATTGGGGTTCAGGCAGTCAAGCTTTCGCCATACCGCGCGGGTCCCCCGACGCGCCGTCCCAGGCACCTGGGCCCGGCCGCCGGTTTCCTGGCATGCTCTTGTCCCCTTCACCTTTCGGATCCAGGTCAGCCATCGGACCCAGCAGACCTCCCTTCGAGTCTGTCCCGCCTACGGCGGGGATGTGTCAGAGCGCCTCGTGGCGCACTGGTTGTCCTTGACGGACAGCAGGTAGTGCGCGTTCCGGTCCTCGACGAGATAGCGGGCGTGGGCTCTCTGGGCGTGCATCGCGTCGACCGTGATCACCGCGCCGGCCAGGTCCGCGTCGTCGATGGTGTCCAGCAGCGGGGCGAACTCGGGAATCTCGTTGGTCTTAGCACCGATCTCCCGCAGGGCGGCGGTCAGCGCGTCGTCATGACGTACGGCGGTCAGGACGAAGACCCGGCTGCCGTCGGCGCGGACCGCTCCGCGCAGGCACTTGCCGTCCACGGCGAACGCGCGCCGCTTCAACGGGAGCGGGCCGGGGTTCTGCGGGGCGGCCCGGTGGGCTCGGCGCTGTTCACGTTCGGGGACCGAGTCCGGGCTCAGCGGCCCGGCGGCTGGCTTGGCCAGGGCAGCGAGCCGGGTGAAGCCGGCCGCTGTCAGAGCGCCGGGGTCCACCCGGGCGAAGGCGTCCCGCAAGGTCCGCTCACCCGGGGCCCGGAAGCGGCCGGTGAACGGGTCGAACGGGCAGCCCAGACGGGCGAGCTCTGCCTGTCCGCAGCGTCTGGCCCATTCCGCGATCGCGACCAGGGAGTTGTGGCCGGCCGCTGTCATCGCGCACACCCCGATCGCGAGGAGCGTGGACAGCCGGTAGCGCACACCGCGCGGATCACGCGGATCGGGCACCTTCGCCAGTGCCTGGAGCAACCCTGCAGCAGGCGCCTCCCGGTCCGGGCCGGACGACTGCGAGGGCGATGTGCCCAGGCACACGGACATGAGAGAGGATGGATCGACGAGCACGGCAGCCTTGCTGATCTGGGAGCGTAGAGAACGACCTCGCCGACGTTGTCCTACAAAGCGATCGCGTCGCGTCTCCCAATTAGCGGTCGAGTCGTCGCGGGGTTCCGGGCGGCCAAGTTCTCTGAGCCATCCAGCGGCGACTCCATGACAGCCATACCCGGAACCCCTGGGCCCCGCCGATCTTACGAATGACCAGCTCAGACCCACATCAAGAAAGGTAGGACTCCATGATCCACAAGCGCCGTGCTCGCCTCATGTCCGGACATCAATGATCAACCGGTCAGACCGGGAGCTACGGGATTCTCCCCGGGGCCCTGATCAGGCGGCTGGACGGTGCGGAACCGGCGACGGGCTTCGAGATAGCACTGGTTGTTCTGGCGGGCAGGTACCTGGCCGGGTGAGCGTACGACCGGTTCAAGCGGGCGGTCCGCGCGTCACATGACGGCCGCCGTGAGGAGCGCAACACCCGGCTGAACCGTTGGGCCGCGGGGCGTTGCGCTGTCTCCCGCTGTGTCAGCCGGTGGTGGGGCCGACCAGTTCCTCCAGTACGTCTTCCATGGTGACGAAGCCGATGACGCTGCCCTTGTCGCCGGTGACGGCGGCCAGGTGCGTGCCGGCGGCCCGCATGGCGGTCATGGTGTCGTCCAGCGGGGTGTCGATCTCGACCCGGATCACCGGGTGCAGTGCGCTGCGTTGGAAGGGCTGGGTGCGCTCTGCGACGCCGAGGGCGTCCTTGATGTGTAGATAGCCCAGCACCTCGTTGCCGGGTCCGGTCACCGGCAGCCGGGAGAAGCCGCTGGCTGCCGCGGCGCGCTCCAGTTGCTGCGGGGTGATGTCGCGGCCGACGGTGACGGCGTCGTTGACGGCCACCATGACCTCGCCGACGGGGCGGGTGCCCAGTTCCAGTGCGTCCTGGAGGCGCTCGCCGTCTGCGGGTGCGAGCAGGCCGGCCTCGCTGGAGTCCTTGACCAGGCGGGCGAGTTCGTCGTCGGTGAAGACGGAGGTGACTTCGCCCTTGGGCTCCACCTTCAGCAGGCGGAGGATGGCGTTGGCGAACGTGTTGATGCCGAAGATGACCGGCCTCAGCGCGCGGGTGAGGGCCACCAGCGGCGGGCCCAGCAGCAGCGCCGTCGGAGCGGGGGCGGCGAGTGCGATGTTCTTGGGGATCATCTCACCGATCAGCATGTGCAGATATGTCGCTGCTGTCAGGGCGATCACGAAGGCGATGGGGTGGATCAGCGCTTCGGGGATCCCGATCGCTTCGAACGGAGGCTCCAGCAGGTGGGCGATGGCCGGCTCGGCGACCGCGCCGAGCACCAGCGAGGAGATGGTGATGCCGAGCTGGGCGGTGGCCATGACGGCGGAGAGGTGCTGCAGGCCCCACAGGGTGGATCTGGCGCGCAGGTTGCCCTTGAGCGCTGCCGGTTCGATCTGGCTGCGCCGCACGGAGATGAGAGCGAATTCGGCACCGACGAAGAACGCGTTGGTGAGGAGAGTCAGCGCGCCAATGAGTAGCTGGATCGCGGTCATCGGGCTTCCTCCGTGCTCTGCGGGGCCGGAGCGGTGATGCGGACGCGGTCGGCGCGGTGGTGCTCAATGTGAAGGATGGCGAATTGCCAGCCATCCGCCTCGACTCGGTCGGTCAGGAGGGGGAGGCGCTCCAGCCGGGTGGCGATCAGCCCGGCCAACGTCTCGTAGGGCCCCTCCGGGGCGCTGAGGCCGATCTCTTCGAGCTGGTCCAGGCGGATGCTGCCGTCGGCCTCCCACACGGGGCGGCCGTCGGGTGCCGGTTCGAGCGGGATCAGGTCGGGCTGTTCGTGCGGGTCGTGCTCGTCGCGGACCTCGCCGACGACTTCCTCCACGATGTCCTCCACCGTGGCGACGCCCGCGGTGCCGCCGTACTCGTCGATCACCACGGCCATGGTCCGGCTCTTGCGCAGCTGCTGAAGGAGGCGGTCCACGGGCAGGGAGTCGGGCACCAGCAGCGGCTCGGTGGCCAGATCCGTGACGGGGGTGTTGTCCCGCTCGTTCTCATCGAGGGCGAGGACATCACGGATGTGGACGGTACCGATGACCTCGTCCAGGCTGTCTCGGTAGACGGGGAACCGGGACAGACCGGTGGCCAGCGTCAGGTTCGCCGCTTCCGTGGCGGTGGCGTGGGCTTCGAGGGCCCTGACGTCCACGCGCGGAGTCATGACGTTCTCTGCGGTCAGTTCGCCCAGATGCAGGGTCCGTACGAACAGTTCCACCGAGTCCTGTTCCATTGCGCCTTCCCGGGCCGAATGCCGGGCGAGGGCGACCAGTTCCTCCGGGCTGCGGGCCGAGGCCAGCTCCTCCTGGGGCTCCAGGCCGAAGCGCCGTACAACATGGTTCGCGGTGTTGTTCAGGTGCCGGATCAGCGGAGCGAAGACGGCGGTGAAGCCGCGCTGCGGTCCGGCCACGACCTTGGCCACAGCGAGCGGGCTGGAGATCGCCCAGTTCTTCGGGACCAGCTCACCGATGACCATCAGCACCACCGTGGCGACGGTGACGCCCAGAAGGGTCGCGATGGTGGAGACCGCTCCGGCAGGCAGGCCGACAGCTTCGAGTGGCCCGCGCAGCAGCGTCGCCAGTGAAGGCTCGGCCAGCATGCCGATGACCAGCGAGGTCACCGTGATGCCGAGCTGTGCGCCGGAGAGCTGGAAGGTCAGCCGCTTGGCGGCCTTCAGCGCGCTCGCAGCACCGCGCTCACCGGCCTCTGCGGCACGTTCCAGCTCGCCGCGCTCGATCGTGGTCAGGGAGAATTCGGCCGCGACGAACACCGCGCAGGCCAGTGTGAGCGCGAGGGCAAGAAGCAGCAGGAGTACTTCGTTCACCGTGCCGCCCCCGTTCCCTGGCTCAAATGCTGCGGGCGGGCTGTGGCACGGCTCGTACTGGGAGGTTCACCCATTGCGGGTCTGCTACTCCTTCTTGGCTGGACGGATACGGTGTGGTTCAGGGGTGGGACGGCGTCTCCGCCTTCATGGTAAAGGCTCCGCAAAGTGCCCTTGGCGGGTGGCCTCACGTTCCTCCTCTGGGCTCTTTTCGGACTTTCCCCGCCAGGTCGAAGGGACGCCGCCCAGACGAGGTGCACCTCCCCTATGCTTCTACACGCGTGTAGATAACGCGAGGGCCGACCGGGATACTCCCGGAAAGCCGCGGAGGCGGGTCGTCTCGCCGGTAGAGGGGCGTGGCGTGATGAGAAGTGGGCGAGGCCCGGGTCCAGGATCTGCTGACCCACCCCGGGTGGGCCGGTCTGGTTCAGATCGCCGGTTTCACGTGCCACCAGGTTGCGCCCTTCATCCCCTCAGCGAATCCGCCCCCGTCCGCGACTGATCGTGGTACGAGATCGCTGCGGGCGGTGCCGCCCATGCCTTGATCCATACATATTCCAGGAGGACTTACGTGGCTTCGATCGATCTTGACAAGGTGCTGGACAAGGCGTGGGCGGACAAGAGCCTGCCAGAGATTCTGGCCGCCCCGGTCGGGGCCCTGAAGGGGGTCTCGGACCGTGACGGCGAGCTGCTGCAGGAGGCGTTCGGCATCAAGACGGTCGCCGATCTTGCCGAGTTGAAGTACGTCCGCTGGGCGCAGGCTCTGGCTGCGCTGGACACGTCAGCCAAGTAAGCATTACCCGCGGGTTGCTGCATCCCGGTCACCTCCGGTCGCAGCAGCCCGCTATTTCAATGACTACGCGCACATGAAGGAGTGAACGCCACGATGGTGTTCAAACGGCTGCTCGGCTCGCTCGGCGTGGGCGGTGCCACGGTGGACACAGTCCTTGACGCAGGTGCAGCCCTGCCCGGCGGCAGCCTCACGGGGCAGGTCCACCTCAAGGGCGGCACTGCCGACTTCGACATCGAACAGATCACTCTGGAGTTGGTCGCCCGGGTGGAAGTCGAGCACGACGACGGCGAGGGTGAAGGGGGCCTCCCCTTCGACCGGTTCACCGTGGGCGGAGGCTTCCGCCTCGTCGAGGGCGAGCAGCGCAGCATCCCCTTCTCGGTGACGCTGCCCTGGGAGACTCCGGCCACCGAGCTGCGCGGCCAGCCGCTGGGCGTCGTGCTCGGAGTACGCACCGAACTCGCAGTGGCCGGGGCCAAGGACAAGGGAGACCTCGACCCGCTCGCGGTGCGGCCGCTGCCGGTCCAGGAAGCAATTCTGGAAGCCCTGGGGCAGCTCGGCTTCGGTTTCAAGTCCGCGGATCTGGAGTACGGCCATATTGGCGGCACCGGCCAGCAGCTCCCCTTTTACCAGGAGATCGAGCTCACCCCGCCCCCGCAGTACGCGCACACCGTGAACGAGATCGAGATGACCTTCCTGGCTCGTCCCGACGGGATGGAGGTCGTACTGGAGGCGGACAAGCGTGGCGGCCTTTTCCCGGCCGGCCACGACGCGCTCTCTCGTTTCACCGTCAGCCACCACGGCGTGGAGCAGCACGACTGGAACGCCGAGGTCGACGCCTGGGTGCGCCAGCTCGTCGAACACCGGGCCTCCTATGGCACTCACGGCTCGCACGGTCACGGCGATGTGTACGGCGGGCACGCGCACAAGGACGGCCACGGCCACGGCGAGTTTCACCATGACGGTGGCCACCACCGCTCCGGGCCCGGGATGGGCACCGCCATCGCCGCCGGTGCGGCGGGCCTGGCGGTCGGCGTGGTTGGCGGAATGGTGGCGGCCGAAGTCGTCGACGAGGTCGGCGACTTCTTCGAGGAAGACGATGAAGAGGGGGAAGAGGGCGAAGAGGGCTGAGGCGCCGTTGCCTCCCCTGATAACTTCTACATAACTGTAGAAGAAGCGGTGGCCCGGACCGCACCTCTTCCGGTCCGGACCACCATCCCTCAAGCGAACGGAGTTCTCATGGCCCTGTGGGATCGCATCAAGGAGTCTGCATCGACGATGCAGACACAGCTCAATGCCAAGAAGAACGACCTCAAAAGCGGCGCGTTCCGCGACGCCAGCATGGCGATGTGTGCGCTCGTCGCCGCCGCCGACGGCACCATCGACCCGTCCGAGCGGCGCAAGGTGGCCCAGCTCATCGCGAGCAACGAGGTCCTGCAAAATTTCCCCGCCGAGGACCTTCAGCGCCGCTTCGACGACAACTGCAACAAGCTGACCGCGGACTACGACTTCGGCAAGGTCACCGTCCTGCAGGAGGTCGCCAAGGCCAAGAAGAAGCCGGCCGAGGCGCGCGCCGTAATCCAGATCGGCATCGTCATCGGCGGAGCCGACGGCGACTTCGACAAGGACGAGCAGGCCGTTGTGCGCGAGGCTTGTTACGCGCTCGACCTGCCGCCGCACGAGTTCGACCTGTAGTTCCCAATCCCCCAAAGGGCCGCCGCATGCACGAAGTTCGCAGGGTGCGTGGTTGCGGCCTTCAGGGTGGACGTGCACTTACATCACGAGACGTACGGAACGAGGGGTGAGCATGGAGATCTCCGGCCTTATTACCGCGATCTTGATCGGCATCGTCATCGGCGTACTGGGTCGGCTCGTTCTGCCGGGCCGGCAGCGCATCGGTGTCCTGTGGACCATCGTGGTGGGTATCGTGGCGGCCCTTGTCGGTACGGCCATCGCGGCCGGTGTCGGCGTCGCCGACACCAAGGGCATCGACTGGATCGAGCTGGCCATCCAGGTGGGACTCGCCGTGGTGGGCGTGGCAGCTCTCGACCGTTTCAAAGCCCGCCGCTGAGCAACTGGCCGCCGACCGCCGCCCCGGTCCGTGTGATGGATGAGGGCGGTAGGTTCGGCGGTGGGATGCTGCCGACCGGCCGCTATCCCGAGAACGGGGTGTTTGCCAGTGTGGGGCCTACCGGCCTGGCCGGTAGGGCCCACAC
>NZ_JBHVCT010000086.1:0-25346 GCF_042803195.1 Streptomyces sp. NPDC057428 | reverse complement strand
GGGACATTCGCCACCCTCGGGAGCGCCGCCGGCCGGCGGCGCTCCCGAGGACGCCGTGCCGTCGAACGTACCGGCGCCCTGGTCCCCGGGCCCGCCCGTGCAGGGCGGTCTCCCGCCGCTCCCGCCCGCCTTCCAGCCCGCCGCACCGCAGCCGAACGCGCCGCAGCCCGCGGCACAGTGGCCCGCCCAGCGGTCCGAGCCCGCACGGCCGGGCGAGACGCCGGGAGGCTACGGCTTCCCGCAGGCACCCGCAGCGGCCGTCCCGTCGGCGCACCCCGCACCTCCGTCGCCGCCGCAGCCCCCGGCCCACCCTGACGCGCCCGCGCCGCAGGCCGGCTACGGCTTCCCGCAGTCACCTCCGCAGCCGATCCCCGCCCAGGGCACACCACAACTGCCGCCGATCCCTCCGCAACACGGCGGCTACGGCTTCCCGCAAGGCACCCAGCAGCCGGGCAGGGGGGCGGCACAGGGCGGCTACGGCTTCCCGGCTCCGCAGACGCCCCAGCCGCCCCAGTTCTCCGCACCGGGACAGCCGAGCGCCCCGCTCCCGCCGCAGATCCCTCAGCAGCCGGCCCAGGGCGCCCCGCACCTCCCCGCACCGGCCGCGCCCCAACAGCAGCCGGAGGCCTACCGTCCCCAGGCCCCCGTCGACCCCCGCACCGGCTCCGCGTGGCCGACAGCGGTCACCCACGACCAGCGTGAGCGTTCCGTCCCGGGCGCACCGCTCGGCTACACGGCCGCAGTGGAGCTCTCGTCGGACCGGCTGGTCCGGGGCAAGCAGAAGGCCAAGAGCAGCCGTACGCCCTCCGGCGCCTCGCGCTTCAAGCTGGGCGGCAAGAAGGACGAGATCGAGCGGCAGCGCAAGCTGGACCTGATCCGCACCCCGGTCCTGTCCTGCTACCGCATCGCGGTCATCAGCCTCAAGGGCGGCGTCGGCAAGACCACGACGACCACCGCGCTCGGCTCGACCCTGGCCACCGAGCGGCAGGACAAGATCCTCGCCATCGACGCCAACCCGGACGCCGGCACGCTCGGCCGCCGGGTGCGCCGCGAGACCGGGGCCACCATCCGCGATCTGGTCCAGGCGATCCCGTACCTGAACTCGTACATGGACATCCGCCGTTTCACCTCGCAGGCGCCCTCCGGTCTGGAGATCATCGCCAACGACGTGGACCCGGCGGTCTCCACGGCCTTCAACGACGAGGACTACCGCCGGGCGATCGACGTCCTGGGCAAGCAGTACCCGATCATCCTCACCGACTCGGGTACCGGCCTGCTGTACAGCGCGATGCGCGGGGTGCTGGACCTCGCCGACCAGCTGATCATCATCTCCACCCCGTCCGTCGACGGCGCGTCGAGCGCGTCGACCACGCTGGACTGGCTGTCGGCACACGGATACGCGGATCTGGTGCAGCGCTCCCTGACCGTCATCTCCGGTGTCCGCGAGACCGGAAAAATGATCAAGGTCGACGACATCGTGCAGCACTTCGAGACGCGCTGCCGGGGCGTCGTGGTGGTGCCGTTCGACGAGCACCTGTCGGCGGGCGCCGAGGTCGACCTCGACATGATGCGCCCGAAGACCCGCGAGGCGTACTTCAACCTGTCCGCGCTCGTGGCCGAGGACTTCCAGCGCGCCCAGCAGCAGCAGGGCCTGTGGACGTCCGACGGCAGCAGCCCGCCGCCGCAGTTCGCCCCGCCGATGCCGGGAGGGCAGACACCCGGTCAGCAGGCCCCCGGGCACCACCAGTACGCGCCGCAGCAGCAGCCCGGCCTGCCCTATCCCGGACAGCCGCAGCCGTACCCCGGTCAGCCGTATCCCCCGCAGCCCCAGCCCGGTCAGCCCTACCCGCCCCAGCAGCCGTACGGGGGACAGCCGCAGTACGGACAGCAGCCGCCTCAGCAGGCCGCCGTGCCCCAGCAGCCGTACCCGCCGCACCCCGCTCCGGGCGGCCGGCCCGGCGGTTGGCAGCAGCAGCCTCCGCCTCCTCAGGGGCAGCCGGGGGTCGGAGCGGCCGAGGGCCTCCCGGCGCCCGCGCACCACGATGGCCAGGCACATCAGTCCGGTCAGTCCGAACTGCGAGGCCCGGTTCCGCCGTCAGGCCGGCAGGAGCACCCTCCGCAGCCGCCTTCGGCGCCTCAGCAGTAAGGCAGTAGAGGTCTAAACCAATGAGGGCTCGCACCGTTCACGCGGTGCGGGCCCTCATCGCATTCCCGCAGCCCACACGCGGTTTGGACGACCGTTGACGCGACTCGACCGCCGCTGATAAACCTTCGCTTCACCAGCTGGCGAACCAGAGATCTACCCGCCTTCACCATGCGAGTCATGACGCGAGGTCCACGTCCTATGGTCACAAGAGTCCCTCCACACCCGTCCCGCCCACCACGCGGCCGCCTGCGCGTCCTTCTCGCCTCCGGCGCGGCCGCTCTGGCCCTGGCCGCCGGATCCGTCGTGCCCGGCAACCCGCTCACCCCCGCTCCCCAGGAGGCGCACGCCGCCGACGGCAAGTCGACGCTCACGGTCGCGGTCGCGCAGAGCGTGGACTCCCTGAGCCCGTTCCTCGCACAGCGGTTGCTCTCCACGAGCATCCACCGGCTGATGTATGACTTCCTGACGAACTACGACGCCAAGGACAACCACACGATCCCCGGGCTGGCCACCAAGTGGGAGCCTTCGGCGGACAAGCTGACGTGGACGTACACGATCCGGTCCGACTCGAAGTGGTCGGACGGCGAGAAGGCCACCGCCGAGGACGCGGCGTGGACCTTCAACACGATGATGACCGACGAGGGCGCGGCGACCTCGAACGGCAGCTTCGTGTCCAACTTCAGGAAGGTGACGGCTCCCAGCCCGGACAAGCTGGTCATAGAGCTGAAGCAGCCCCAGGCGACGATGACGGCGCTCGACGTGCCGATCGTGCCCAAGCACGTGTGGGAGAAGGTCGGCGACTTCTCCAAGTTCAACAACGACACGAAGTTCCCGATCGTCGGGAACGGTCCGTTCATCCTGACGGACTACAAGGTCGACAGCTACGTGAAGCTCAAGGCCAACAAGGACTTCTGGCGCGGTGCGCCGAAGTTCGACGAGCTGGTCTTCCGCTACTACAAGGACCAGGACGCCGCCGTCGCCGCCCTCCGAAAGGGTGAAGTCTCCTTCGTCGCCGGCAGCCCGAGCCTGACCCCCGCCCAGGCCGCGTCCCTGAAGTCGGCGGACAACATCAAGGTGAACGACGCCCCAGGCCGACGCTTCTACGCCCTGGCCACCAATCCGGGCGCGCGGACCAAGGACGGCAAGAAGTTCGGTGACGGGCACGCGGCGCTGCTGGACCAGAAGGTGCGCCAGGCGCTCTTCATGGCCGTGGACCGCACCACCATCATCGACAAGGTCTTCCAGGGCCACGCCATAGAGGGTGAGGGCTACATCCCGCCCCGCTACGGCTCGTACTTCTGGAAGCCGGCGGCCGATCAGAAGCACGCCTTCGACCCCGCCAAGGCGGGCGCCCTCCTCGACGAGGCGGGCTACAAGAAGAACAGCGACGGCAAGCGGGCGGGCAAGGACGGCAAGCCGCTCGACTTCCGCATCCTGTGCCACGCCACGGACCCGAACGACAAGGCGATCGGCAAATACCTCCAGGAGTGGTGGGGCGACCTGGGCGTCGGCCTCAAGGTCGACTGCCGCGACAACGTCTCGGACCCCTGGTACGCGGGTGAGTACGACCTCGCCTTCGACGGCTGGTCCGTCAACCCGGACCCCGACTTCGTGATGTCGATCCACACCTGCGCGGCCCTGCCGGCCAAGGCGAAGGAATCCGCCGCGACCGACAACTTCATCTGCGACAAGCAGTACGACGAGCTCTACGCGAAGCAGCTGGCCGAATACGACCCCGCCAAACGGGCCGATTTGATCAAGCAGATGGAGTCGCGGCTGTACGACACGGGGTACATGAACGTCATGGCGTACCCGAATGCCGTCGAGGCCTACCGGACCGACCAGATCAAGTCCATCACGACCATGCCGTCGGACGCGGGCAACATCTTCGGTCAGGACGGTTACTGGAGCTGGTGGTCGGCCACCCCGGCCGCCGGCGCGTCGGGCGACTCGTCCGGCGACAGCGGCAGCTCCACCGGAGTCCTCATCGGTGTCGGTGTCGCCGTAGTCGTCCTCGCCGGTGGCGGGCTGCTGTTCGCCATGCGTCGTCGTTCCACCGCGGAAGACCGTGAATAGTCCATGAGCACAGAAAGCACTCCCGCGCTCCTGAAGGGCGCGGCGGGCGTGGACGCTGTCGCGACCGACGGCCCGGCTCCGGCCGGGCCGTCGGCCCGCAGTCCACGCGCCCGCAGCACGACCGCCTATCTCCGCTATGCGGCGGGCAAGCTGGCCGGTGCGGCCGTCTCGCTGTTCGCCGTGCTCGTCACCAGCTTCTTCCTGTTCCGCCTGATCCCCGGCGACCCGGTCAAGCAGATGACCGGCGGCCGCCAGGTCTCGACCGAGCAGATCGCCGCGATGCGCAAGGAATTCGGCCTGGACCTGCCGCTCTGGCAGCAGTTCACCCAGTACTGCGGCAAGGCCCTGACCGGGGACTTCGGCACGTCGTACCAGTTCCACGCCCCCGTCATGGACAAGATCAGCGAGGCGCTGCCCGCGACGCTGCTGCTCACCGGCACCGCCTTCGTGATCTACACCGCGATCGGCATCTGGCTGGGCGCCAGGTCCGCCTGGCGCAACGGCTCGGCCGGCGACCGCTTCCACACCGCCTTCGCCCTGACGCTGTACTCGGTGCCCTCCTTCTGGCTGGGCCTGCTCCTGATCATCACCCTGTCGGTGGGCATCGGGCCGGTCCCCGGCATGTTCCCGACCGGAGGCATGGAGTCGGGCAGCGAGACCGGCTTCGCGTACGTCGTCGACGTGGCCCACCATCTGGTCCTGCCCGTCGTCACCCTGGTCGCCGTCGAGTACGCGCGCACCCTCCTGGTGATGCGCTCCTCGCTGCTCGACGAGATGGGCAGCGACTATCTGACGACGGCCCGGGCGAAGGGGCTGCGCGACGACCTCGTACGCCGTCGGCACGCCGTACCGAACGCCATGCTGCCGACGGTGACCCTGCTCTTCGTCAACCTGGGCAACACCGTGGCGGGCGCCATCCTGGTGGAGACGGTGTTCTCCTGGCCCGGCCTCGGAGGCCTCTTCTACCAGGCACTGAGCGTCCCCGACCTGCCGCTGGTGCAGGCGCTGTTCTTCATGTTCGCCGCAGCGGTGATCCTGATGAACACGCTCGCCGATGTGATCTATCCGCTCCTCGATCCCCGGGTGGGCCGATGACGACCACGACCGACGCCGCGCAGGTCATCAGCCCGCGCGCGCTGACCTGGACCCGCAGGCGGCAGGCGGCGACCCGCTTCTGGCGGCAGTACCGTACGCACCGGGCGGGATTGGCCGGTCTCACCGTGCTCGCCCTGATCGCCCTGATCGCGCTGGCGGCCCCGCTGCTGGTCGGCGCGGACTCACAGAGCGTCGCCGATGCCCCAGGCGGCCCCCTGGAGTCGCCGAGCGCCGAGTTCCCCCTCGGCACCGACCAGTTCGGCCGCAGTCTGCTCGCCCTGCTGGTGTGGGGGACGCGCGTCTCGCTGACGGTGGGTCTGCTCGCCGCGTTCCTCTCGGTGGCCATCGGGACACTGGTGGGCATCACGGCCGGCCACTTCAAGGGGTGGTACGGCAACGTCGTCATGAGGATCACCGACTGGTTCCTGGTCATGCCGACGCTGGTGCTCGCCATCGCGCTGGCGACCGTGCTCTCGCGGTCGCTCTGGACGACGATCCTCGCCATCGGCGTGACGACCTGGCCGACGACGGCACGGCTCGTGCGTGCGCAGACGCTGTCCGTGGAGTCCCGTCCGTACATCGAACGGTCCAAGGCTCTCGGCGGCGGGCACGGCCACATCATGTCCCGGCACGTGCTGCCGAACGTGATGCCCCTGGTGCTCGCGCAGACCACGCTCGTGATCTCCACCGCCATCCTCACCGAGGCGACCCTCGCCTTCCTCGGGCTCGGCGATCCGACGATCGTCTCCTGGGGCGGGCTGCTCCAGGACGCCCGTGAGGCCGGAGCGGTCAGCTCCGGCAACTGGTGGTACCTCGCTCCGCCCGGACTCGCCATCGCGGTCGTCGCACTCGCGTTCACGCTGTGCGGCCGCACCATCGAGTCCGTGCTCAACCCCAAGCTGGGGGTGTCCCGTTGACCGCTGTGAAGACAGAGAGCGTGGAGAGGCCGGAGACCGGGCAGCCATTGCTCGACGTCCGGAACCTGCACGTCACGTACGGTTCCGGGGCCTTGGCGGTCCCCGCCGTCCGCGGCGTCGACCTGCGGGTCGAGGCCGGCCAGAAGCTCGGCATCGCCGGGGAGTCCGGCTGCGGGAAGTCGACGCTGGCGCTGGCACTGCTCCGGCTGCTGCCCGCCTCGGCGACCCTGAGCGGGGAGATCCTGCTCGACGGTGAGGACGTCCTCACCATGAAGTGGGGCCGGCTGCGCGCCGTGCGCTGGGCGGGGGCGTCGATCGTCTTCCAGGGCGCGATGCACTCGCTGAACGCCGTGCACCGGATCGGGGACCAGATCGCCGAACCGATCCTGCTGCACCGCAGGGCGACGCCCGCCGCCGCGCGCAGGCGCGCCGGCGAACTGCTGGAGCAGGTGGGTCTTCCGGCCGCCCGTGCGGACGCGTACCCGCACGAGCTGTCCGGGGGCCAGCGCCAGCGCGTGATGATCGCGATGGCGCTCGCCTGCGACCCGCGGCTGGTCATCGCCGACGAACCCACCACGGCACTCGACGTGATGATCCAGGCTCAGATCCTGCGGCTGATCGAACAGCTCGTCAGCGAGCAGGACCTCGGCCTGATCATGATCAGCCACGACCTGGCGGTGCTCTCCGACACCTGCGACCGGCTCTCGGTGATGTACGCCGGGCGGGTCGTCGAGGAGGGTCCCGCCAAACAGGTCTACGAGAGCGCCAGGCACCCCTACGGGAGCGCCCTGTCCGCCGCCTTCCCGCGCATCGGCGACCTTTCGTCCCGGCACGCGCCGCGGGGTCTGCCGGGCGACCCGCCGGACCCCTCGGCACTGCCCTCGGGCTGCACGTTCCATCCGCGGTGCACGGCGGCGCTGGACTCCTGCACCACACAGGACCAGGAACTGCGCCACGCCGGCCCTGCGCGGCGGGCCGCCTGCGTGCTCGTGGAAACGGACGTCACCCCGGCACCGGCCCCGCACGCCGGCACCGAGGAAGCAAGGAGCACCTCATGACCACCACTCCCCCGGCCCCCCTGCTCAGCGCCGAGTCACTGAAGGTGGCGTTCCCCGGCCGGCGCGGGGCGGCGACCGCGCGTGCGGTGGACGGCGTCGACCTCGACATCCGGCCGGGTGAGATCGTCGCCCTGGTCGGCGAGTCGGGCTGCGGGAAGACGACGCTGGCCCGGTCCCTGCTGGGGCTCGTACCGCCCACCGCCGGCCGGGTCACCTTCGGCGGCGAGCCGCTCGACTACAGGGGACGGGCACTCAAGGCGTACCGCAAGCGCGTGCAACTGGTGCTCCAGGACCCGAGCGGCTCGCTCAACCCGCGCCACACGGTCTATGACGCGGTTGCCGAGGGCCTGCGTATCCACGGCTACGCGGGCGACGAGCGGGCGGCCGTCTCCGGGGCCCTGTCGCGAGCGGGGCTGCGGCCCCCGGAGCGGTTCTTCCTGCGCTTCCCGCACGAGCTGTCGGGCGGTCAGCGCCAGCGCGTCGTGATCGCGGGCGCCCTGGTCCTTGAACCGGAGCTCATCGTCGCGGACGAGCCGGTCGCCTCGCTGGACGCCTCCGTGCGCGGCGAGATCCTGGCGCTGCTGCTGCGGCTGCGCGACGAGCTGGGACTCTCGGCGCTGGTGGTGACGCACGACCTGGGCCTGGCCTGGAACATCGCGGACCGGGTCGCGGTGATGTACCTCGGCCGGATCGTGGAAACGGGCGATGTCGAGCAGATCCTCACGGCCCCCCGGCATCCGTACACCCAGGCCCTGCTGTCGGTGCTGCCGGAGGCGGACGGCGAGCCGGTCATCCTGACGGGTGAGCCGCCGGACCCCTCGAAGGTGCCGTCCGGCTGCCGCTTCCACGCTCGCTGCCAGGTCCTCGCCTCGGGCGAGGCGGAGCGGGCAGGGGTCGCGGACGCGTGCCGCACGAAGGACCTGCCGGTGCTGGAGGGCGACGGCCGGACCGGCGTCGCCTGTCACTGGGCGGCGGCCGGGGTCGTCGAGGCACCCGCGGCGCCCTGAATCCCACCCGGTACGACACCGGGCCCGGCACGCCAGGCGGTTTCTAGGGATCGTCGCAACACGTGGTCGTGTTGGTCAGGTCGCGAGCAGTTTATGCAGGCGCTCGGCTGGGGTTTCCCAGCCGAGCGTTTTGCGTGGGCGGCCGTTGGGTTCGGCAGCGACCGCGTTGAGGTGTTCGCGCGCGTGTACTGAGAGATCGGTGCCCTTGGGGAAGTACTGGCGGAGCAGGCCGTTGGTGTTTTCGTTCGAGCCGCGTTGCCAGGGGCTGGCCGGGTCGCAGAAGTAGACCGGGACGTCTGTGGCAACGGTGAAGGAGCCGTGCCCGCCCATCTCGCTTCCCTGGTCCCGGGTCAGGGACCGCCGGAGGCGGGCGGGCAGGGTCTGGACCGTGGTGACCAGCGCGTCCCGGACGCTTTCGGCGCCGTGGTCGCCGGGCAGGTGCAGGAGCATGACGTAGCGGGTGGCGCGCTCGACCAGGGTGCCGATGGCCGACTTCCCGTCCTTGCCGATGATGAGTCGGGTAGCGGGGACGCATTACTGCGTCCCCGCCCCCTCAGAACCGTGCAAGCAGCTTTCACCGCACACGGCTCAAGCAAGCCCCCAAAGGCTCGTCGGCAGACAAAGGTGCTGGACTTCTCATCGCGGCGGCTCCATTCCGCCGTTGACAATGGGTGTGGAGGAGACGGATTCGTTGACCGTCCTGCGCGCTCTCGTCCGGGAACGCGATGTATTGCTTGGAGATCGCTTTCCGGATGACTGCCCGCCACGTTTCCCATTCTTGTGGGCTTTGCGGCGGGTGATCGGCGTGCAGCAGGAGTCCTCCGCAGATCGAGCAACGGCCGCGCTGTGCCTGTAGCAGACGCACGGTCATAGCATCGACCGGTAGAGGGTTTCCCTTGCGGCGCCGCTGAGCCCAATATGACTCCAGGGCAGGGTCGTCCGGGGACGCCTTCCCCTTGACCAACTGGTGCCGGACTATCTTCGTCCAGGAGAACTTGAGCAGGTAGGCGCCGCTGTCGCGGTCACCGAACACCCACCGGTCGCTCCTGGTCCTGTTGAACCGGCCGAAGTACTTGTCGGAAATCCAGTGCTTCGGCTTGTTCGGGTGACTGTGTTTAGCCCACTTGTAAGCGAGCTTCCACATGTGATTGTCCAGCGCCGTGAAGATCTCGCTGGACACCACCGTCCGGTAGTAGGCCGACCAACCCCGCACGATCGGGTTGATCTTCTTGAGTACCGCACCGGCGTTGGCCCCTCGCAGGGCCACCATTTCGGTGCTGAGCCGTTCTCGGATCCGCCTCCGGGCCGCTTTGCTCGGCTTGATCAGCAATTTGCCGTGATAGCGGCGGACGTTGAACCCCAGGAAGTCGAACCCGGTCTCCGCGTGGACGATGCGTGTCTTGTCCTCGTGGAAGGCGAGTCCCCTGGGCGTCAGCCATGCAGCCAGCAGTTCCTTGACCTGTTCGGCCTGTTCACGGCTGATGCACATCGCGACAAAATCATCTGCGTACCGCACCAGCACGGGGCTGCCGCTTTGCGCACTCCCGGCATCTCTGCCGGCGGTGTAATAGCGGACCCCTGCGGCTTCCTCCATTCCGTGCAAGGCCACGTTGAAGAGCAATGGGCTGATCACCCCACCCTGCGGAGTTCCCTCCTCGGTCGGGGCAAACCGACCGCGATCCACGACCCCGGCCTTCAGCCACTGACGGACCAGTCCCCGGGCGGGGAAGGTGCCGAGTGCAGCCATGAGCCGGGCGTGGTCGATACGGTCGAACGCCGCCGTCAGGTCCGCGTCGAGTACCCACACACGCTGCGGGTTCTTCCCGTTGAGCGTGGAGTAGATGGCCCCGATCGCGTCGTGACAGCCGCGGCCGGGCCGAAAGCCATAGGACTTTGGCTCGAACCGCGCTTCCCACTCGGGCTCCAATGCTCCCAGCGCCACAGCTTGCAGACACCGGTCGACAATCACGGGAATCCCGAGTCCGCGCTTCTTCATGGTCCCCGGTCTGGGGATGAACACCCGCCTGACGGGCTTGGGAATCCACGGCCGGGCACGGTGCTGAACCCACTGGGCCAATGCGGCCTTGCTCTGGGAAAGCAGCACCACCTTTCCATCGACTCCCGCCTGTGAGGTTCCCCCGTTGCTCGGGAGGTGCTGATCAGCTGGTCAGAGCGGGTTGACGGAAATTCAGGTTGACTCTTTTGGCCGCTGCCTGATCGGAGTAGTGCTTCTCCTCGAACTCGATCGGGCTGAGGTAGCCGAGCCGCTTCTGGATACGTCGGCTGTTGTAGAAACCGTCGAAGTATTCGAAGAGCGCGAGGTTCGCTTCGGCCCTGGTGGCGAAGACGCGGCCGCGGACGCATTCGGTCTTCGTCAGCATCCAGAGATTCTCCGCGAGGGCGTTATCGTAACTGTCGCCGACCGAGCCCATCGATGCATGAATTCCCGCCCGCACGAGGCGAGTTGTGAGCTTGATGGACGTATATTGACAGCCGTGGTCGGCGTGGTGGACGAGCTTGCCGGGCTCAACCTCGCGAGAGGCGAGCGCGTACTCCAGACTGGACAGGACCAGGTCGGCGTCCGCGCGGGCGGAGGTTTCCCAGGCCACGACCCGGCGGGAGAACGCGTCGCGGATCGCGGACAGCCACAACGGGCCCTCAACGGTCGGAATTATCGTCAGGTCGGTGACCCACAGCCGGTTCGGCCCCTGGGCGGTGAAGTCCCGGTTGACGAGGTCCGGGGCGAGCGTGGCCTTGGGATCTCGGCGCGTGAAGCCGCCCCGGCGCGGGCTGAGGCCGAGCGCCGGGCCCGGTGTCGTACCGTACGGTCCGCGGGAGCGCCCCGGGCCGCCCGGCACACCGCTGTACGCGACGGGCGTCAGGCCCGTTCGTACGCCGCGATCAGCTCGCCGCTCCGCTTCACGTCGGCGGCCATGGCGACCAGCAGGTCGTCGATCGACTCGAACTTCAGCATGCCGCGCACATAGGCGAGGAAGTCCACCGACACGTGCAGCCCGTACAGGTCGAGGCCGACGCGGTCGATCGCGTACGCCTCGACAGTCCGCTCGGTGCCGTCGAACTGCGGGTTCGTGCCGACGGAGATCGCGGAGGGCATCACCTCGCCGTTCGCCGTCAGCCAGCCGGCGTAGACGCCGTCGGCCGGGATCGCGGTGTGCGGCAGGGTCTCCACGTTCGCCGTGGGGTAGCCCAGATCACGGCCGCGCTGCGCGCCGCGCACCACGACGCCCTCCACCCGGTGCGGACGGCCGAGGATCTCCGCCGCCCCCTCGACGTCGCCCTCGGCGACGAGGCGGCGGGTCAGCGTGGATGAGAACGGCTCGCCGCCGCCCGCCTCCCCGCTCACGAAGAGGTCGACGACCTCGACGCTGTAGTCGTGCGTAGGGCCGAGCTCGGCAAGGAGCGTGACGTTGCCCGCCGCCCTGTGGCCGAACCGGAAGTTCGGTCCCTCGATGACCAGCCGTGCGTGCAGCCTGTCGACGATTACCTTCGTGATGAATTCGGTGGGCGCCAGCTTCGAGAACTCGGCGGTGAACGGAAGGATCAGCACCGCGTCGACGCCCAGCTCCGTCATCAGCTCGGCGCGCCGCGTGTGCGGGGCGAGCAGCGGCGGGTGCGTGCCCGGCCGCACGACCTCACTCGGATGCGGATCGAAGGTGACGACGACGGAGGGTACGCCGAGTTCCCGCGCCCGCTCCACGGCACGGCCGATGATCAGCTGGTGCCCACGGTGCACCCCGTCGTAGGAGCCGATGGTGACGACGCTGCGTCCCCAGCCCTCGGGGATGTCCTCCAAGCCACGCCAGCACTGCACTGTGACCGCTCCTCGCCCGAACCTGTGTACGTGTGTATGTCATTACGCAGGTCTAAGACTGCCATGCTCGCACCCCGCGGCCTGCATCGGCATCTGGATCCCGGACCGTGGACCGTCCGGCACCTGGGTCGTCCGGCGGGCCGAGGGTCCCACCACGGCAGCCCATTCCTGCGGCGCGTCGGCCAGCCATCCGTTGACCAGGGCCGCGAATCCGGGAACGTCCCGGGCGAGCTCGACGATCCCGCGGTCGAAGCGGGCCGCCCCCTCGGGCGTCCGGACGAGGAGCAGGCCCGTGCGGTGTACGAGTGCACGCGTGCGGGCCTCCGGACGGCGCCCGGAACCGGCCGCGGCGGCCCGCAGCAGTGCTTCGAGGACCTCCGGGTCCCTCCCGGTGTTCTGCTCGAACTCCAGCAGGACCTCCAGCAGCTCGGCACGGAGCGGTCTGGACGCAACGCTCCCGGGCGCGGCGAGCACCCGGGCCAGGGCAGCCCGTACCGACGGCGGTGCGGGGCGGTCCCGCAGGAGGCCGGTCACCAGAGGCAGCAGGAGCGCGCGGGCGGCCGGGCTGTGCTCCAGCCTCAGCTCCACGTACGCGGCGGCCTGCGCCCCGCCCTCTCCCCCGGGACGGCTGTCGATGTACCGGCGTACGAGGCCCGGCGCGTGCAGCGCCAGGGCGGGGGTGTCCAGACCCGCCAGCTCCCTCAGCACTGCGTCGGCGGCCTCCCCCGGAAGCGACAGCCGGGCGCGCAGCGCCGCGAGCACGGGTTCGGGGTACCGGGGGAACACCTCCGTCAGCAGGGACACCGACAGCCGCGGGTCACCGGCGGCGAAGATCCGCAGGGCCTGCGGCAGGTAGCGGCCCCCGGTTCCCGGGTCGCGGATCAGGACGGTGAGGGCCCGTGCGTGCAGGGCGGTGTCGTC
The DNA here is from genome assembly GCF_042803195.1 of Streptomyces sp. NPDC057428. Classification (NCBI taxonomy): domain Bacteria; kingdom Bacillati; phylum Actinomycetota; class Actinomycetes; order Kitasatosporales; family Streptomycetaceae; genus Streptomyces; species Streptomyces sp. NPDC057428. The sequence continues at coordinate 12,294 of NZ_JBHVCT010000086.1, read as the reverse complement.
CGGACGGGCCAGCAGGGTGAGTGCCGCGCCGCGCAGCAGGGCGCGGTCCGCGCCGGTGAGGGTGCGTGCGGCGGCGAGCGTGGCGTGAACGGCCGCCGCGGCGCGCCGTCCCGGCCTCTCCTCGTCGCGCGCCCAGCGGCTGACGGCCCGGCACAGGGCGGACGGCTCGTCCTCCAAGAGCGCGGAGAGCAGTTCGGCGGCGCGGGGGTGGGAGGTGTCCACGAGCGCCTCGGTCAGGTCGTCGACGGCGAGGTCCCGGCGGGCGTACAGCAGCGCCTGGGCAGCGGCGGCCACGGTGAGCCCTACGGGCGCGCTCTCCTCGGCGGGCAGCGGGCTCTCGTCCGTGAACCACTGGCAGAGCAGTCCCTGCACGGTTTTCGGATCGGCGGCCAGGCGCCGTGCCACCGCGTCCAGGTAGCGCAGGCCGCCGTCCGTGCGCGGTGCGCCGTCGGCGGGCAGCAGCCTGCGCAGGAGGTCGATCCGGTCGTACTCGGGCAGACGCGTCCGGCACCAGAACCATGGCCCGAACCCGGCGTACGGCCCGAGGGCGGCCGGTCCGCCCCCGGACAGGGAGCGCCGGGTGATCCGCCCGGTGAGGACCCGCAGCACCCCGAGGTAGGGACGCGCGTCGGGCACCCTGATCAGGCTCTCCCGCAGCAGACGGGCGGCCCACCAGGCAGCGTCGGGGTACCGGGCACCCGTGCCGTCCTCGGCGCCGAGACGGTCCATGGCCTCGATCAGGTCCGCCATCCGGTGGGCCAGCGCCGCCGGGCCCTGCCGTCGCTCCAGCAGGAGCATGGCCTGGATCACGGGGCCGGTGCGGTGGCGTGGGACGGGGAGGTTCCGGGGCTCGTCGGGGGCGTCGGCCACGGCCGGTGGCCGGGTCCCGGAGGCCTGGCCGCTCCCGTCCGGGGGCTCCTCGGCGTGCCACCGGTGAACGAGGGAGCGCAGCGCGGCGTCCAGGTCGAGGTGGGCGCCCTGCACCCAGTCGCCCAGCTCCTCGTGGGCGAAGCGGTATCCCGGACCGGCCGGGACCAGCAGCCCTTCGGTGAGGACGGCCGAGGCCCACCCCGTGCGCCAGGGGAAGATCTCCTCGAAAGCCGCCCGGTCCAGCTCGCCCTGGCCCGGACCGAGGCAGCGTCTGGCCGCCTCGTGGACCTGCCCGGCGACCTTCGCGGCCAGTCTGCGGACCGCCGCGCCACGGAGCCCGGGTTCCGACTGGGCCCCGATCCGGACGGCGATGCGGACGCAGGCGAGGTCCAGATGGGCGGCGAAGACCTCCTCGGTACCGGGCCTGCCGGGCACGTCCGGCGGCAGGGCCTTCCGCACCTCGGCGAGCAGGCGCAGCGTGAGGGGGTGCTTGTCGTGGCCGGGCGCGATCGCGCCGGGCGGGATGCCGTAACGCTCCCGGGCGAGCTCTGCCTGGCCGGTCGTGAGGTCGCCGAGCCGGACCGCGGGCGGCAGCCCTCCGGCGGGCCGCTCGGGCCGGTGCAGGGCGCCCCGCGGGTACAGCGCTCCGGCGGTCTCCCAGTGTTCGGGGCGGCAGGCGACCACCATCCGGACTCCGTGGAGAAGGAGCCAAGCGGCCGTGGCCTCGGTCCACCCGCCGAGCCGGTGGGCCAGCAGCGGCGGCATCTCCTCCGGCCCGTCCACGACCACGAGCAGCGGGTTTCCCGAATCGGACGCGAGGCGGGCCACCCGTTCCGGCGTCGCGACCGCCATGTCGCCCCGGGCTCCGGCCGCGGTGATGATCTTCCCGGAGTGCTGCAGCGCCCGGGTCATGGCGTCGGTGACCGAGGTGTCGTCGGCCAGCAGATCGGCTCCGCGCAGCCAGAGCGTGAGGGCGGGGACGGGGCCGCGGGCCCTGCGGCCGGCCAGTGCGGCCAACTCGGTGGTGCGGCCGGTGCCCGGCGCGCCGACCAGCCCGAGGACGGGGCCGGTCGCGGCCTCGAAGGCGGCGAACTCGGCACTGATCCGGGGACGTTCTACGGCCTCGACGCCACCGGGGCGGCTGTCGGCGTGACCGAGCGAGGTGGCGGTCAGCTGGAGTGCTCCCGCGAGGTTGAGGTCGCAGCCGTATCCCGGGACTCCGCTCGCGTTACGGCGGAGCACCTCGCCCAGCGGGCCCCCGCCGGTCAGCGGCACCGCGAGCCCGGCCGTCTCCCGGCCCGCGCTCAGCGCGGTCGAGAGCACCCCCAGGACCGCTCCGGTGCAGGGGTCGGTCACGGGCCCGCCGACCGCGGCGCCGCCGGACCGCAGCGCGTCGCGCCCGTCCGTGCCGAGCGCCAGCTCGAGCGCCTCGGCGACCGGATGCTCCCGTCCGCCTTCGGAGTACGTCGCGGGGATCGTCCCCAGCACCCGCGCCTCGCGCCAGCCGTGGGCCGCGATCCGCACGTAGGTGCCGGTCCCGATCTGTTCGCGTACGGCGATGGGGAGCGGCTCCACCCCCAGTGCCTCGGGTCCGCCGGTGCGGAGCAGTGCCAGGCCCTGGTCCGGCAGGGTGGTGATGTCGTCGGAGCCGACCGCGCAGGTACGGCCGTCCGCGGCATGGAGTGTCAGCGGGGCCGACGGCGCGACGACCTGATGGCTGGTGACGACAGTGCCCCGGTCGTCCGCGACGAACCCGGTCCCCCGCGGCCGGCCGGCCTGATCGCAGATTCTCACAAGTTTCGACCGGTCCCCGCTGCCCATGGGTCAGACGGTAGATGCCGAGTGATCCGCACGAGAAACGCGAGAGGCGAAAGCGCCCCCCTCACACCCCCCTGGCGCTCCGAGCGCCCGCCCATCGGGGTGAATCGACGGGTTCACCTGGACATGGATGGTCCGGGGAGGGGGATCGTGGAGCGGGCAGCACCCGGGGGCCTGCCCGCTCCACGACGGACCCGCGGGATCACCGGTGCGCAAGCCGTCGGACGGCCGGGCCACCGGGCGGCGGGACCATCGGGCGGCCGGCCGATCTGCTCAGGCGAAGACGGCGAGGCTCTTGGCCTTGCCCTTCTCCTCCTCGACGAGCACCAGGAACGCCCCGTCGGGCCCGTAGACCCCGACCGGTCCCGGTGGATACGACGGCATGTCCAGCCGCACCCCGTTGAGCAGCAGCCGGGCGCGCTTCTCGTCCACGTCCCAGCGGTGGAAGGCGGATGCGGCGGCCTCGGCCACCGGCATCACGGTCAGCTTCTCCTGGTGCTGGTCGAGCGTCCGGGCCGCGTCCAGGCCGTACGGCCCGACGCGTGTGCGCCGCAGCGCGGTCAGGTGCCCGCCGACGCCGAGCCCGGCGCCGAGGTCGCGGGCCAGGGCCCTGATGTACGTACCCGACGAGCAGACCACCGAGACCACCAGGTCGACGACGGGGGTGCCGTCCTCGGCGACCTCGTTGCGGACGTCGTAGACGCGGAAGGACGAGATCGTCACCGGGCGGGCCGGGATCTCGAACTCCTCGCCGCCGCGCACCCGTGCGTAGGAGCGTTTGCCGTCGATCTTGATGGCGCTGACCTTGGACGGCACCTGCATGATCGCGCCTGTCAGAGCCGCGACACCGGCGTCGATGCCCTCACGGGTCACTCCCGAGGCATCGGTGGACGAGGTGAACTCGCCCTCCGCATCGTCGGTGACCGTGTCCTGGCCGAGGCGGATCGTCCCCAGGTACTCCTTCTCGGTGAGCGCGAGGTGGCCGAGCAACTTGGTCGCCCGCTCCACGCCGAGCACGAGGACACCGGTCGCCATCGGGTCCAGCGTGCCGGCGTGACCGACCCGCCGGGTGCGGGCGATGCCGCGCATCTTCGCCACGACGTCGTGCGAGGTGAAGCCGGACGGCTTGTCGACGATGACAAGTCCGTCCGGCGTCTCTTCCTGCTTGTTCTGCGTCATGCGGAAGGCGAGTCCTCGTCGTCCCCGGCGGACTCGTCCTCCGGCTTGCGGTACGGGTCGGCGTCACCGGCGTACGTGGCACCGGAAGACACCTCGCGCACCTTGGCGTCCGAGGCGCGTGCCCGGTCGAGCAGGTCCTCGATCGCCTTGGCGTTGTCCGGCAGGGCGTCGGCCACGAAGGCCAGGGTCGGGGTGAACTTCGTCCCCGCCGCGGCGCCGACCGCCGAGCGCAGGATGCCCTTGGCGCTCTCCAGGCCCGCGGCCGCACTGGCCCGCTCCTCGTCGTCGCCGTAGACCGTGTAGAAGACCGTGGCCTCCCGCAGGTCGCCGGTGACACGAGTGTCCGTGATGGTCACGTGCGTGCCCAGACGCGGGTCCTTGATACCGCGCTGCAGTTTTTCGGCGACCACCACCTGGATGAGGTCCGCCAGCTTCTTTGCCCGCGCGTTGTCGGCCACTGGTCCGTCTCCTTCTTAAGCCTTGCTCAATCGTCTTCGTCGCTGTGCAGCCGCCGCCGTACGGACAGCAGCTCCACTTCCGGCCGGCCCGCGATCATGCGTTCGCACCGGTCGAGTACGTCTGTGAGGTGCCCGGTGTCCCCGGAGACCACGGCAAGACCGATCTCGGCCCTGCGGTAGAGGTCCTGGTCACCCGTCTCCGCGACACTCACCGCGAACCTGCGGTGGAGCTCGGCGACGATCGGGCGGACGACCGAGCGTTTCTCCTTCAACGACCGTACGTCGCCCAGGAGCAGATCGAAGGACAGAGTCCCCACATACATGTGTGTCCGGATGTCCCGCCGGTTCGGGTTCGGTACCCCGCCATCGCTTGGCGGGGACACCAGAACCGTACACGGAACGGCCGGGGCCGATCGACGGAAATACGACCCGTCGACCGGCCCCGACTGTGGAAGAGAGCCCGGGGGTCGCCCCCCGGGAATCCCCGTCGATCAGCCTCGCGGCTTCTCGCGCATCTCGTACGTCGCGATGACGTCGTCGATCTTGATGTCGTTGAAGTTTCCGAGGTTGATACCGCCCTCGTAGCCTTCGCGGATCTCGGTGACGTCGTCCTTGAAGCGGCGCAGACCGGAGATGTTGAGGTTCTCCGCGATGACCTTGCCATCGCGCAGCAGGCGCGCCTTGGTGTTGCGCTTGACCTCGCCGGAGCGGACCAGCACACCGGCGATGTTGCCCAGCTTGGACGAGCGGAAGATCTCGCGGATCTCCGCCGTGCCGAGCTCGACCTCTTCGTACTCCGGCTTGAGCATGCCCTTGAGGGCCGCTTCGATCTCTTCGATCGCCTGGTAGATGACCGAGTAGTACCGGACGTCCACGCCCTCGCGCTCGGCCATCTGCTCGGCACGCCCTGCGGCGCGCACGTTGAAGCCGATCACGATGGCGTCGGAGCCGGTCGCCAGGTTGATGTCCGACTCGGTGACCGCACCCACACCGCGGTGCAGCACCCGGATGTCGACCTCTTCACCGACGTCGAGCTGGAGCAGCGAGGACTCGAGAGCCTCCACCGAACCGGACGCGTCGCCCTTGATGATGAGGTTGAGTTCCTGGACCAGACCGGCCTTGAGCGCCTCGTCCAGGTTCTCCAGGGAGAACCGGACACCCTTGCGGGCGAAGTTGGCGTTGCGCTCACGGGCGGCACGCTTCTCGGCGATCTGACGGGCCGTACGGTCCTCGTCGACCACCAGGAAGTTGTCGCCGGCACCCGGGACGTTGGTGAGACCCAGCACCAGGACGGGGGTCGAGGGACCCGCTTCCTGGACGTTGTTGCCGTTGTCGTCGAGCATCGCCCGGACACGGCCGTACGCGTCGCCGACGACCATCGTGTCGCCGATGCGCAGCGTTCCGCGCTGGACGAGGACGGTCGAGACGGCACCGCGGCCGCGGTCGAGGTGGGACTCGATCGCAATACCCTGCGCGTCCTGCTCCGGGTTGGCCCGCAGGTCGAGCGAGGCGTCGGCGGTGAGGACGACGGCCTCCAGCAGTGCCTCGATGTTGAGGCCCTGCTTCGCGGAGATGTCGACGAACATCGTGTCGCCGCCGTACTCCTCGGCCACCAGCCCGAACTCGGTGAGCTGACCGCGCACCTTGGTCGGGTCGGCACCCTCGACGTCGATCTTGTTGACCGCGACCACGATCGGCACGTCGGCCGCCTTGGCGTGGTTCAGCGCCTCGATCGTCTGGGGCATCACACCGTCGTTCGCCGCCACCACGAGGATCGCGATGTCGGTGGACTTCGCACCACGTGCACGCATGGCGGTGAACGCCTCGTGACCCGGGGTGTCGATGAAGGTGATCCGGCGGTCCTCGCCGTTGACCTCGGAGGAGACCTGGTACGCACCGATGTGCTGCGTGATACCGCCGGCCTCGCCCGCGACGACGTTCGTCTTGCGGATCGCGTCCAGCAGCCGGGTCTTACCGTGGTCGACGTGACCCATGACGGTCACGACCGGCGGACGGGAGACCAGGGCCTCTTCGCCGCCCTCGTCCTCGCCGAACTCGATGTCGAAGGACTCGAGCAGCTCGCGGTCCTCCTCCTCGGGGCTGACGATCTCGAGGACGAAGTTCATCTCGTCCGCGAGCAGCTTCAGCGTCTCGTCGGAGACGGACTGCGTGGCGGTGACCATCTCGCCGAGGTTCATCATCACGCCGACGAGCGACGCCGGGTTGGCGTTGATCTTCTCCGCGAAGTCGGTCAGGGACGCACCGCGCGACAGCCGGACAGCCTGCCCGTTGCCGCGAGGCAGCATGACGCCGCCCACCGACGGGGCCTGCATGGCCTCGTACTCCTGGCGCCTCTGACGCTTCGACTTGCGGCCACGACGCGCGGGACCACCGGGACGGCCGAACGCACCCTGTGTGCCACCACGGGCACCCGGGCCGCCGGGACGTCCACCGAAGCCGGGACGACCGCCGAAGCCGCCGCCACCACCGGGACGGCCTGCGCCGCCACCGCCACCGGGACCACCGGGACGGCCGGCGAAGCCGCCGCCGCCACCACCGGGACCGGCAGGACGGCCTGCGAAGCCGCCGCCACCGGGACGACCGCCGCCGGCACCGCCGGGACGACCGCCGCCGGCACCGGGACCGCGGCCACCGCCGCCGGGGCCACCACCGGGACGCGGGCCCGCAGCGGGACGCTGCGGCATCATGCCCGGGTTCGGACGGTTACCCGAGGGGGCACCGCCCGGACGGGGAGACTGCGGACGGGGCATGCCGCCCGGGGACGGACGTGCGCCGCCCTGACCCTGGCCCTGCGGGCGCGGGGCGCCGCCGGGACCACCCTGCGGGCGCGGGGCGCCGGGGCGCTCCTGACCGCCGCCGGGGCGCGGGGCACCGCCGGGACGGGGCGCCTGAGGGCGCGCCATGCCGGTGGAACCGCCGGAGGTGAAGGGGTTGTTGCCCGGACGGGGTCCGGCCGGACGGGAGCCGCCGGGGCGGGGTGCGCCCTGGCCGGCGGGGCGTGCGGGGCGGTCTCCGCCGCGCTCGCCACCACGACCGCCGTCACGCTCGCCACCACGGCCGCCGTCGCGCTGACCGCCGGCCGGAGCCGGACGGGCGGGGCCACCGGCAGGACGCGGTCCCGGGGTGGCACCCGCGGGACGCGGGGCCTGCTGCTGGGGTGCGCTCGGCTGTGCCGGAGCCGGAGCCGAGAACTCGGCTGCGGGCACCGGAGTGACCGGGGCGGGCTTCGGCGCGGGCCTGGGGCCCGGACGGGGACCCGCCGACGGCGCGGAGGGCGCCGAGGGGGTGCTGCTCTGCGCCGGAGTCTCGGCGGCGGCCGGCTTGGGGGCCGGGACGCCGGGCTTCGGGGCGGCAGGACGTGCGGCGGCGGCCGGAGCCGGTGCCGCGGGCTTTGCGGGGGCGGCCTTGCGAGGCGCGCCAGGCTTTGCAGCGGACTTGCCGGCGTTGCCGCCGGGACCCTGCAGTGCGTCAGTCAATTTGCGTACAACCGGCGCCTCGATCGTCGAGGACGCCGAACGGACGAATTCACCGAGTTCTTGGAGCTTGGCCATGACGACCTTGCTCTCGACGCCGAACTCCTTGGCGAGTTCGTATACCCGGACCTTAGCCACATCGCTCCTTTTAGGTCCGGGTTACCGCCGGACCGTCGCTACTTCATGGGCGTACTCATCGCGTACTCATCGAGTGCTCATCGCAATCTCGACCTACTTCCAACTCGCGAGGTACCTGACCGCACGGGGACCCGTGCCGTTCACTTTCTTACGGTGTCACCCGCTCGACGAACCGCCGCAGTGCCGCGGTGTCGAACGGCCCCTCGGCCTTGAGGGCCCGGGGGAATGCCCGGCGGCGGACCGCCAGGTCGAGACAGACAGGGACGGGGTGGACGTACGCACCCCGGCCGGGCAGCGTACCGCGTGGATCAGGGACTACTTCACCCTCGCCCACCACGATGCGCAGCAGCTCGCTCTTGGCCGCTCGCTCCCGGCATCCCACACAGGTTCGCTCGGGGCAAGCGCGGGCGTGCGTCCGGCCAGACACGGCTAAGTCTACCTCCCCGCGCCGACCTCACCCCTCTGGGGTAAAAATCGAACGGATGTTGTCGTGATCTCAGCGGCACGCCGCCTCGATCTGTTCCTTCGGACGCCCCCGGGGCCACCTCCTGGGCGGCCCGCGAGCGGTCCGGTGATCAGCCCCGCTCGGACCGCTCCCGGGCCCGCTCGGCCCGCTCACGGTCGGCGACGTCGCGCTCGGCGTCCGTCTCGGTGTCCGGGCGGATGTCGATGCGCCAGCCGGTGAGCCGCGCGGCCAGGCGGGCGTTCTGCCCCTCCTTGCCGATCGCGAGCGACAGTTGGTAGTCCGGCACGGTCACCCGGGCGGAGCGCGCGCCGAGGTCCACGACATCGACCATGCTCACCCGCGCGGGTGACAGCGCGTTGGCGACCATCTCGGCGGGGTCGTCCGACCAGTCGACGATGTCGATCTTCTCGCCGTGCAGCTCGGCCATGACGTTGCGCACACGGCTGCCCATCGGGCCGATGCAGGCACCCTTGGGGTTGAGGCCGGCCCGGGTCGAGCGAACCGCGATCTTGGTGCGGTGACCCGCCTCGCGGGCGATGGCCTCGATGACGACGGAGCCGTCGGCGATCTCCGGTACCTCCAGCGCGAAGAGCTTCTTCACGAGGTTCGGGTGAGTGCGCGAGAGCGTCACGGAAGGACCGCGCACACCCTTGGCGACCCGGACGACGTAGGTGCGCAGTCGCAGGCCGTGGGTGTACTCCTCGCCGGGCACCTGCTCCTGCACCGGCAGGATGGCTTCCAGCTTGCCGATGTCGACCAGGACGTTCTTCGGGTCCTTGCCCTGCTGGACCAGACCCGTCACGACGTCGCCCTCGTGGCCGGCGTACTCGCCGAACGTCCGGTCGTCCTCGGCGTCGCGCAGCCGCTGCAGGATGACCTGCTTGGCGGTGGTCGCCGCGATACGGCCGAAGCCGGACGGGGTGTCGTCGAACTCCTTGGGCTCCTGGCCCTCTTCGAGCTCGGCCGGGTCGTCCTTCGCCCACACCGTGACGTGGCCGTTGGCGTCCAGCTCGACGCGCGCGCGGCGGTGGCTGCCCTCGGTGCGGTGGTACGCGATGAGGAGGGCCGACTCGATCGCCCCGACGAGCACGTCGAAGGGGATCTCCTTGTCCTGCGCCAAGCCCTTCAGAAGCTTCACATCGATGTCCACGGCTACGCCTCCTCTTCCTTCTTGTCCTTGCGGTTGAATTCGATCTCCACGCGCGCCTTGGCGATCTCGTCGAAGGCGACGCGGCGCGCCGTGGGCTTGCGGCCCTTGACGCCGGGCACTTCGAGATCGAGTCCCTCGTCGTCCACCCCGAGGATGCGGGCCACCAGCTCGCCGCCGTCGCCCAGGGTGAGTCTCGCCAGCCGGCCGGTTGCGCGTACGTAGTGGCGGTGCTCGGTCAACGGGCGGTCGGCGCCCGGAGAGCTCACCTCGAGGACGTACTCGCCCTCTCCCATCACGTCGGTCTCGTCCAGCGTCGCGGAGACGGTACGGCTGAGCTCCGCGCAGGTGTCGAGCTCAACGCCGTCGTCCGAGTCCACGATCACCCGCAGCACCTGGCGGCGGCCGGCCCGGGACAGCTCGATCTCCTCGAGGTCCAGCTCCTGGGCGTTGACGAGGGGCTCCAGCAGTTCGCGCAGCCTGTCGCTCTGGGTGGTGCTCATCCGGGTGACTCCTCGGCCGCGTGTGCTGTTGTGTGGATCGTCGCGTGTCGGATCAAAGGGTATCCGGTCCGCAGGGGTGTTGCCGTCCGCCTCCCGCCCCACCGCGGGTACGCTCACCTCCGGTGATCACTTCAGGTCAAAAACTGTCAGAAACCAGGCTGAAGGAGACAAGTGCGCCGGACGGGGACGACGCGCAGGAGTGCGCTCACCGCTACGGGCGCCTTCGCCCTGGGCGCGGTGCTGACAGGATGCGGGAGCGGTCCGGGTGAGCCGCGGGACCGTCGCGTGAAGGCCGAGGCGGCCTCGCTTCGGGCCCGGAGCTCAGTGAGGTCCGCGGCTGCCGGCGCCGGGGTGTCCCTGCTCGCCCGCTACGACCAGGTCGCCGCCGCGCATCCCCTGACGGAGGCCGGACTCGCTCCGCTGAGAGCCGCCGTGGGGGCCCACCTGGCCGCGCTCGGCGGGCCCCCGAAGGGCGGCCCGCCCGCGCCCGCCCCGTCGGCGCTTCCCACCGACGCGAAGGCAGCGCTGAGAGCACTGGCGGCCCAGGAGCGGCAGGTGGCCGACGACCGCGCCGCAGCCCTCCTGGAGGCCGATTCCGAACTGGCCAGGCTGCTGGCCTCGATCGCCGCGGCCGGTGCGGCCAACGCCTATCTGCTGACCGAGCTGGCCAAGGAGACCCCGGCATGACACAGGAGGCCGACAACCCCGCCGACGCGGAGCCGCTGCGGGCCGCGCAGGCGGCACTCGCCGCGGAGCACGCCGCGGTCTACGGCTACGGGGCCCTGGGCGGCAGGCTCGAAGGGGCCCGCCGGGGCGACGCGACCGCAGCCGTCGACGCCCACCGCGCCCGGCGCGACGCGCTCGCCCGGACCGTGCGTGACCTCGGCGGCACACCGGTGGCGGCGGACGCCGCCTACGCCCTGCCCTTCGCGGTCCGGGACCCGGCGACCGCGATGCGGCTCGCGGCCGTGCTGGAGGAGCGGGTCGCGGGCGTGTACTCCGATCTCGTACGGGCCGCACGGGGACCGCTGCGGCAGGACGCCGCGGGCGCGCTCCGGGAGGCCGCGGTGCGTGGAGTGCGCTGGCGTGGGTCCGGCGTAGCCTTTCCTGGGCTCGCGGAGAAGGCCGACTCCCCGGACACCACGGCGGAGGCGGGCTCCACGGGTGTCACGCGCTGAGCAAGCTCTGAAAGGGAACAAGGCACGTATGGGTTTCGAACCGCCGCAGCGTCTGGTCCGAGCGCTCGGCGAGACGTACGGGGACGCTCCCGCCGCCGAGTGGCTCGGCCGGCTTCCCGCACTCACCGACGAAGCACTGTCCGCAGCGGGGCACCAGGTCACCCTCGACCGGGTCGTGGCACCTGGGGGACGCAGCAGTCTCGTCCTCCTGGTGCACCGGGAGGACGGGACGCCCGCCGTCCTGAAGGTGGCGCCCCCTCGCGCCGCGCCCGCGCTCGAACGGGCCGCCCTCGCGCGCTGGAAGGGCTGGGGCGCCGTCGAGCTCCTGACCGGTGCGGACGCCCAGGTGCCTGATGGCGCCCTGCTGCTCGAGCGGCTGCACCACGAGGTGTCCCTGCGTTCCCTCCCCGAGGCGAAGGCCCTGCTGGAGGCGGCGGGCACCCTACGGCGCCTGTGGGTCGAGCCGCCTGCCAGTCACTCCTTCGAGACCGTCGCCGAGCGCACCGCCCGGCAGGCGGAGCCGATGCGGGCCGCCGCCGAGCGGGACGAGGAGCTCGGGCCGCTCGTCTCCGCCGCACTCGCGGCCCGCGACGAACTGGTCGCCGACTCCCCCGAACTCCTCCTGCTGCACGGCAACTTCCGGCAGAGCAAGGTCCTGTCCGCCGAGCGCGCGCCATGGCTGGCCGTCGGTCCGGAACCGCTGACCGGCGAGCGCGCCTACGACCTGGCTCGACTGGCGCGTGACCGGGTGGAGGACCTCATCGCGTCGCCTGGGGGCGCCGTCACGGCCCGCCGCCGGGTCAGGAAGCTCGCCGACTCGCTGGAGGTGGACCAGGACCGGCTGCGCGGCTGGACGCTGTTCCGGGCGGTCGAGTCCGGCACCCGGTCGCTGACGGTGGGGCGGCGGCAGGACGGCGAGCTGGCGCTGGAGTTCGCGGACTGGCTCTGAGCTTGACGTTTAACCTCGCTGCTGTTCGTGTTCCTTGATCGTTTCGGCGCGTTTCACGGTTTTGCCGACGTCCTGGATGCGGGCCTTGTGCTGG